>NZ_JAQMSE010000035.1:0-27632 GCF_028330045.1 Aphanizomenon sp. CS-733/32 | reverse complement strand
TAAGTAGGTAGGTAAAAATAAATAGAACTATGTTAAGTAACTTAACAGATTCTGAAATTTGCTCGTAGTTAGGGCTTTAGCCCTACTTTCAGGTCTAAAGACCTTACTACAAACCTTTAATTATTTACGTTACTCTACTTATAGTTAACATCTCAAAATCCAAATTAATATTTGCTGTGTATTCATCTTCTATTTTTGATACTTTTTCCCCTCAAGAACCTCAACGCGCTCCCATTGGGGTATTTGACAGTGGAGTTGGCGGACTAACTGTACTGCGACAAATCTATCAACAACTTCCCAATGAATCAATTATTTATGTAGGGGATACAGCCCGTCTTCCCTATGGTATTCGTTCCCAAACAGAAATACTCCAATTTGTCCGAGAAATCCTCCATTGGATGCAGCAGCAACGGGTGAAAATGGCAATTATGGCCTGTAACACCAGTTCGGCTTTAGCATTAGATATTGTCCGTCAAGAGTTTAATTTCCCCATTTTAGGAGTGATTCTCCCAGGTGCAAGGGCAGCAGTCCAACAAGGACAACGGATTGGTGTGATTGCTACTCCAGCTACGGCTCAAAGCAATGCCTATCGTCAAGCTATTTTAGAAATTCAATCCAATGTCCAAGTCTGGCAAGTCAGTTGCCCAGAATTTGTCCCACTCATTGAACAAAATCGCATCCACGATCCTTATACTATGGAAATAGCCAAAACCTATCTAGAACCTTTGATTCAGAAAGAAATAGATACTTTAGTTTATGGTTGTACCCATTATCCCCTTTTGTCGCCGATCTTGCGATCGCTCCTTCCCCAGCAAGTCCAGCTAATTGACCCAGCTGTTCATGTTGCCGCCGCTTGCTCTCAAGAATTGGATCTACTAGGGATCAAGAATACTCATCCACCACTGCCTACTCGCTTCGCTGTCAGCGGTTGTTCCCAGCAATTTACCCAATCTAGCTTACAATGGTTGGGCTATACCCCAATGGTAGAACAGGTATGTTTTGCTGATACTGTCCTCTCTTAAAGTCAGTGGTCAGTTGTCAGTGGTAATTTACTAATGACCAATGACCAATGACCAATGCAAGTTGCTTTCATTGACTATTGACAGCTTGAGTTACATTTGTAGTTAATTCTCGTTGCTGCTTATATTTATCCTTAACAGAATCAGACCCGCTTTGAGAAATATTCTTTTTGCTTGCTCGCTTTGCTAAAGCCAACAACAAGTACACACTAAACAAATAGCCAGCAGCTAAAATAAATATCATCATAGGCATATTTCTGTAAATCATTGTTCCACCATCTTTAATTACTAGGGAATATAAAATTGCATACAAAACCAGCAGAACTCAATTAATCAAGCACACCCTTGATAAATGTAGTTAGCTATACAAAGCACTCCAGTCGAAAACTAATTTTCTCTGGTCAATCAATCTATTTTCTTTAATATCAACTTTCCCAGGCTATACATCCGACAGCAGCAAATTTACTCGACAGCAAACTTCAACCGCGCTCATCAGCAGTCTACCCAGCCTGTGTTATTGACCTCACACCAATTTAAATAAATGTACGCTAATACCCAACGTGCGTTGAATACGTTGAGTTAGTTCCATAACTGGAAAGGCACAATTCAGATCAAAAGGCACGGTCATTGCCTAGAATTTAGGAATTATTCCTATTTTTTCTTTGGCGACGAGTTATTTTAGACTCACAACACTATTACGTAAAATCACCAAATGATGGTTTTACTTTGGAAGTGAATAATCTGAAAAATTTAATATCTCTAGGTATTAGCCTAACACAGCCAACCTGAATTTGAAGCTAATTTCTGGACCAAATTTAAAAATTTTTTCTTGCTCACCGCCAACTTGAAATTGCCGTCAATGCGTGTTATTTTATTGACATTAAAGTTCTTATTACTACGCAATTTATTAATTAACAAATTTGGCAAGAACTATTAAACATTAAGACAATCTCTAATTATAACACATTCATAATCCAATGTGTGAATAACGCAATAGATATTAAAAATCATCTTGCTGAAGGAAAACTTTGCGCCGACACTGGGTTATCTTAAAATTAAAGAATATGTAAACTTTCGTAACCTAAGTCAGAGTCCGCCTATCCATGACCCCAGCCACCTCCCTGTTTACCCCTGTGGAAGCAGACCTGCAAATACTAGCAGATAACCTTAAACAGCTAGTTGGAAATCGCCACCCCATTCTCTATGCCGCAGCCGAACACTTATTCGGTGCTGGGGGGAAGCGAATCAGACCTGCAATAGTGCTACTTATATCGCGGGCAACCATGCTAGAAGAAGATATTACCGCACGTCACCGACGACTGGCAGAAATTACAGAAATGATTCACACAGCCAGTCTAGTCCATGATGATGTAGTAGATGAATCAAATGTTCGGCGCGGTGTACCGACTGTACATAGTTTGTTTGGTAATCGCATTGCTGTGCTTGCAGGGGATTTTCTCTTTGCTCAATCCTCTTGGTATTTAGCAAATCTAAATAACTTGGATGTTGTTAAACTGCTTTCTGAAGTAATTATGGATTTAGCCGCTGGAGAAATCCAACAAGGGCTAAATCGTTTTGATGCTAGTCTTTCTACGGAAACCTATCTACAAAAAAGCTATTACAAAACAGCCTCATTAATTGCCAACAGTTCTAAGGCTGCTGGATTGATTAGTGAAACATCCCTAGAAACTGCCGAACACTTGTATAGTTATGGTCGCCATTTAGGTCTTTCCTTTCAAATAGTAGATGATATTCTTGATTTCACCAGTTCAACAGACACCCTGGGTAAACCAGCGGGTTCTGACCTCAAAAGTGGCAATCTGACAGCACCGGTTTTATTTGCCTTAGAAGAAAAACCCTACTTAGAAGTCCTGATTGAACGAGAGTTTGCCCAGGAAGGGGATTTAGAGCAAGCACTGGCGCTAATCCATGATAGTCGCGGTATCCAAAGAGCGAGAGAATTAGCTGCTCACCATGCTACGTTAGCCACCGAGTCTATCGGTATTTTAGAACCATCAGCATCACGGGAAGCACTGATGAATTTGACCGACTATGTACTAAGTCGGCTCTACTAAGAAAAAGTTAGGGCGATTTAAGCAGGACTTACGCAACTGGCACATTGGTAGGGTGCGTCAGATATCAACAATCTGTTTATTTGCAAGGTTGATGCAGTCTGACGCATCCTACAACTACTAAGAAAAAGTTAAGACGATTCAAAATTTGGGATTGTGGATATTAAATTTCCTAAATCCCAAATTTAGTTAGGCAATATTGGGAGGAACTGTTTTTTGGGCTTTAAATTGCTGTAATTGTTGCTGGATCAGCTTTTCTAGCTCAGAACGCCGCACTTCTACAGTATTGGTTAAATTTCCCGGTGTTTCTATAAAAACTATGCTGTGTACTGGTTTCAGGGCTACCAATTGGAATAAAATTTGAGTAACATCCATGAGGGTTGGCAGCAAGTAAGGGTCACGCCCAGCATCTGAGATTAGGGAAACATCTTGTATGGTAGGGAAAGCGTAAATAACTTGCTTTTCTATTCCTGGATTTGCGCGATTGCTCAATGTAGTTAAAACCCAATCTTGCTCAGGACTTTGGAGAATAAAGTATTGGTAGTGGTTTAACTTTTGGGCAATGGCGACTAATACAGGGGCGATTGATACCATAATCTGTGGTGTCACGCCATCCTGGGGTGCATTGTCTATCAGCAATTGAATTTGTGCTTCTAAATCCATCATGAGTTGTAAATGACTTTTGGATAATGGCTAAAACATGAGCAGGAAAATATCCCACTAAATTGGGATTTGTCAAGTTCAATCTGCCTATGCCACATATCCTCACAGTAAATTGGTTTGCGTTTGACTTGTACACAAAAACCATGAAACTATTATCCAAAGTCTAGCAAGTCGTGTCCAAAGTATGTTAGGGTCTTTTTGAGAACTGGGACTATGAATTCAACAGCAATCGCAACTAATCAGGGGAAAATTTCTATCAGCGTGGAGGTCATCTTTCAATTCCTATTTAGGGAACTTCAACAGTCAACTAAGGCTTCGGAGCAAAATTGTCACGATGTGTCGGTGAGAATTACTAACGAAGTTTTGCGGATTTGTAATGAAAGTAAACGCATTCAAACTTCCGGGTCTGTAGAAAGTTCAGCCATGAGCCTAGCTAAACATCGGTTACAACAGTGTATTCGATATTATCAGTTAGGTTCAAGTCGTGGAAGGGTAGAACTACACAGCACACTGAGTGCCATTGTTTACCGTTATATTAATCCGCCTCACAAGCAATTAAGCTATCAAGGGCGGTTAACTATCATTGAAGATTTTCTCCAGAGTTTTTATCTGGAGGCTTTAAGTGCCTTTAGAAGGGAGAACCAATTAGGTCTGACCTATCGCCCCCAGACTCTTTTAGAATTGGGAGAATACATGGCATTTACCGAACGATATGGTAAACGTCGGATTCCACTCCCTGGAAGGCAGCAACAGCTAATTATTTTGCGGGCGCAAACTTTTTCCAAACAGCAGCCGCTAGAAACAAGTGTAGATATAGAACAGGCATCAGAGGGTGGTAGTGGTGAGTTTGACGGTTCTTGGGAAGAACCAGCTATCCATCAATTGCGCTCGGCTATGGCTATGCAGCCCGAACCAGAAGAAGATACCCTGCGCTCGGTTGTGATTACTGAATTAATAGATTATTTAGAAGAAAAAGAACAATCTGACTGTGCTGATTACTTTGCTTTGCGTCTTCAGGATTTATCAGCACCAGAGATTGAGTCAATTTTAGGTTTAACATCTCGACAGCGTGATTACTTACAGCAACGGTTTAAATATCATTTAATTCGGTTTGCTCTTTTACATCGTTGGGAATTGGTACATGAGTGGTTAGAAGTTTCTTTACCTACTAATTTGGGTTTAACTCCGATTCAATGGGAAACTTATCTGGCACAGCTAGATGATAAACAAAAGTCCATCTTAGATTTGAAGCAGCAAGGAAAACCTGACGAGCAAATATCTAAGACATTAGGCTTATCAATGGCACAATTACAGAAACGTTGGTTTAAGATTTTAGAACAAGCCTGGGAAATTCGGAATTCTTTAGTGTCCGGATCTAGTGCATCTACCCATGAATGGTGACTTGTGAATCTTCACAAAATGATCAACTTGCTTGGGTATTGAAAAATTATAACTTCAACACTTACGGGTATAGCTTGTTATAGTGTGAGGAAACTGACGGGGTAGATATTTATCTCCAGATAGTAGCCAAATTGGTGAACTCAAATTGATAAGAAAAGCCCCAAACCTTTCAACTGGGAGAAATTCCTACTGTGCAAGAACGTTTTCAAGCTATTCTTAAGCGTCGTTTACAAGACCAAGTAGAAAAAAATCCGCCGTTGTTCCCCTGGGAAACACAATCTATGGAGTATCCCGACTGTGTAGAAGAACAATCTCTGGGTTTAGTTCCTGCTTGGGGGTGGACTGTCCACCAATCTAAGCTAAATTTGCCTATTCCTTTGCCTGAAAAAGTTTTTTGGCAATTGCTGGAAAAATGTCAGGTGTTATTGACATCTTCTTTACCCCTGGGAGCTAAGTTAGTTCAGGTGGTAGAAAGTATGTTCCCTACAGATGCTCAAGCTATTAATGATTTGGCTGGGTTAGTCCTGAGAAGCTCTTATCGTTCTGCTGATACCTTGACAGCTACGGCTGATGTTGAGAGTGATTATTTTGATTTATTACCACGGCAACAAATGGCTTTGTCTTTAATGGCAGCCAAGCAGTTGTTGGAAAATTTAACTTTGCCGATTTCATTGACTCAGCCACTGGTAGAGAAACAATGGCTCACTACGGTGGGGAGTTTGAGTATGCGAGTAGAATTACGGAATTTAGGTAAATTCATGAAGTTGACGGTTCAGGGTGAATTACCTACGCCGGGGATTTTACAACTCCAGGGTAATGATACTCAAGAATTTGTGAAATCTGAGACTTCAGAAATACCAGTTATAGAGTTACAAATTGATAGAAATCAGCCAATTTATACTTTGGCAGTGGAGTTCCCTGAATTAGATCAACAGCCTTTGTTGTTGGCTATTCAGGTGAAAATCTAAGGTAATAAGTAGGTTGGCGTTGCAAATTATCGTTATAGCAAGGCAAGAGGCAAGAGGCAAGGGGCAAGAGTAAAGAAGTTTTCAGAGATTTTACGTTTCTTTACACAGTTTGGTTTTATTGTTTTCACCTACTTATTGCCTATCTAGGAGTTAGATGGGAGCAATGGCAACAGATGTATCATAATCTTGCTTAATTTCCTGGTTTTAAAACTTAGTTCTCTTTGCAATCACAATATTAAGGGGTATCTAATTACCTTAGCTATGAGCGGGATACTTGTACTCTCAGGGAGTCTGAAGCTAGGATAGGGGGGAAGTTGAAAACAAGATGATAGTTTTCTACCTAGCATAGTATCCGCAGCGTCCATATCATAGCTTTGCTTATTTGAAAATGTTTAATTTGTCTAGGATCAATCGGTTTTGGCGTTTACCGTTAGGTAATCAGTGGCAACCAACTAGAGGAAAATCGCCAGTCAAAGAAGTGGAAGATTCGATTCCTTTGCGAGTGCTAGTGATGGTACTGGTAATTTTGGGGATTGTGGCTACGGATATTGCTGGTGAGACTCAATTTAGTCTGTGGACTGTTCCACTGACTGTGGTGGGAACGTGGTGGAGTTATTACCGTCGTCGTGATTCTAATATTCCGATCCAGTTTTGTATTGCGATTGGAATGTTGTTGGCTTTGGGGTCTTTTTTTGGGCGGTTTATTGGTAATTGGAATGATACTCGGCTGAGTTTGGCGGAGTTACTGATTCAATTGCAAGTATTACATAGCTTTGATACGCCTCGGCGGAAGGATTTGGGCTATTCGATTGTGATTGGGTTGATTTTGGTGGGTGTGGCGGCGACTTTGAGCCAAACTATGGCTTTTGCGCCTGTGTTGCTGTTGTTTTTGGCGATCGCTCTTCCCACTTTAGTGCTAGATTACCGTTCTCGTCTAGGGTTCAAGCCATCAACTTCGGAAAAATCTGCCAAAAAGAATAATCCTAATTTCAGTTTTCAGGTTCTAATTTTAAATTTTTTGGTGATTGTGGCTTTGGGACTGGGGATTTTCGCTATTTTGCCTCGGTTTCCTGGTTATCAACTGCGGTCTTTTCCTGTCAGTGCGCCGCTGAAAGTCCCAGACAATTTTACAGGGCGGAGTATTATTAACCCCGGTTATGTCCGTGAAGGTAGGGGTAATGGTCAAGGTAATGGTAATGATAGTGGTAGAGGCTCAGGAAAGGCTGGTGAAGCGGGAAAATTAGATAATAATTTTTATTACGGTTTCAATAGCGAGATCAACCAAAACCTGCGGGGGGAGATGAAACCCAAGGTGGTGATGCGGGTGCGATCGCAAGCTGAAGGTTTTTGGCGCGTCCTAGCTTTTGACAATTACACAGGTAAAGGTTGGAAGATTTCCCGTAATGATCAAGTTACCACTCTCCGACAATCACCTTGGACTGGGCGCATTTCGATTGATTCTCCACTGTTCACGACTCTGACAAAAGAGGTGGTACAAACTTACAATTTGGTGTCGGAATTACCCAACCTAATTCCAGTGATGTCCTATCCCAAAGATTTGTATTTTCCCACTCCAGCCATAGCCATTGATCAAGAAGATGGTTTACGTGCGCCAGTGCAGTTGTCAGAAGGGCTAACATATACGGTGGTTTCGGATGTTCCTTACCGCGATCGCTCTTTATTGGGTAAAGCCTCCACCAAATACCCAACCAATATTAAACAGTATTATCTGCAAATCCCGCCAAAAATTGCTGATAGAGTCCAAAAACGCACTGAAGAAGCACTGGCTAGTTATGATCAACAGCGAGTTTCCCGTTCTCCAGGGACTAAAAGCCTAGATTCAGCTTACGAAAAAGCTCTTTATTTAACCCAGTATGTTAAACAAAATTACACCCTACCCACAAATCCCTTAGACCTGCCTTATTTGGATGAAAAGGATGATTTAGTAGAAAGCTTTTTATTCAAAAATAAAGGTGGTTATCCCGACCATTTTTCCACTGCATTAACGATTATGCTACGTTCTGTAGGTATCCCAGCCCGGTTAGTAGCGGGATTTGCCCCAGGAGAATTCAATCCGTTTACAGGGATGTATGTTGTCCGCAATACAGATGCCTATGCGATGACAGAAGTTTATTTCCCCAAGTATGGTTGGTTCACCTTTGATCCAATTCCTGGACATCCTTTAATTCCCCCTTCCATAGAAGAAGTTCAAACTTTTAGTGTCCTGCGTCAATTTTGGAATTGGGTAGCTGGTTGGCTACCTTCACCAATTACAGCCATTTTAAATACTGTATTTGGGACGATATTTAGCTGCTTATTCCTGGGAATAGCTTGGTTTTTAGCTTTATTTACTAAAGGTTGGTTAGGAATCTTAACTGGTTTAATTATCGGCACAATTGCGGCTTTCTTTGGTTGGCTGGTTTGGGGACAATGGCGTAAGTGGCTGAATATCCAGTGGTTAAAGAAATTACCGCCAATGGAAAGACTTTACCAACAAATGCTACAATGGAATTCTCAGAAAGGTTTAAGCAAGCATCCTAGTCAAACACCTCTAGAATATGGCCAGGTATCATACCAATACTATTCTCCAGAAATAGCTGAAGTGATAGATGAAATCTGTCAAGCTTATGTGAGTTGGCGTTATGGTGGGCATACTGTCAACTGGCAGCAGTTACAACAAAGATGGCAAGCATTGAATAAAGTTGATAAAAATCGCGGTTCTTAATAATTTGGGGCATTAATCAATGCCCATCTCAATAGAAGCGCTATAAAGTGAATATTTTTGTATTTGCATTTCCTCAACCATGTAAAATTAACCATCAGTTATCAACTATCTAGCAATGACCAATGACCAATGACCAATCACCAATTTTAGATGTATCTGTAGTTGTCCCCATTAAAGATGAGGTCGAAAGTTTACCTTTATTACTAGAAGCTATTGCTGCGACTCTCACCGCTAGTAAATTGAATTATGAAATTATTTGTGTAGATGATGGTTCTAGTGATGGTACAGCAGAATTTCTCAAAGCGCAAGCCCAAAGGCGCACTGATTTAAAAGCGGTGATTTTGCGACGTAACTATGGGCAAACTGCGGCCATGTCTGCGGGTTTTAATTATGCTACAGCTAAAGCAATTGTGACTTTAGACGCTGATTTGCAAAATGACCCCGCTGATATTCCGATGTTATTGGCAAAGTTAGATGAAGGTTATGATTTAGTTAGTGGTTGGCGGCAAAATCGCCAAGATGGGGCGGTCAATCGCCTACTTCCTTCTAAAATTGCCAATTGGTTAATTCGTGGGGCTACAAGCGTCTATATTCATGATTATGGTTGTTCTTTAAAAGCCTATCGGGCGGAATTGGTGGCAGACATGAATCTGTATGGAGAACTACACCGCTTTCTACCTGCATTGGCATATATCGAAGGGGCGAGAATTACAGAAGTACCTGTGCGTCATCATGCGCGGCGGTTTGGACAAAGTAAGTATGGGATATCACGGACTTTTCGGGTATTGATGGATTTATTAACTATTCTATTTATGAAGAAGTTTCTCACCCGTCCTATGCACGTTTTTGGGCTGTTAGGCTTAATTTCTATGGTTTCTGGTGGGGTGATAGGCGTATATTTAACTGTCGTCAAATTGGCTTTTCATGTAGATATTGGTAATCGTCCTTTGTTGATTTTGGCAGTGTTGCTGTTAGTAACAGGAGTGCAGCTATTTTGCTTCGGTCTTTTGGCAGAATTACTGATGCGGACTTATCATGAATCTCAAGGACGACCAATCTATCGGGTGCGAGAAGTTGTGGCAAAAAATGTTAAGTAACGTAACAATAAAGAAATAATACTTTTAGCATTATTGCATCTGCCGTGAAAGCCTTTGATACTTTTGACGCTAATCTGCGAAAAAACCTGCTCATGTTATTTGCAGCGGGTCTGTTTTTCTGGTCAGGTTTGGCTTCATTATTGCCTACCTTACCCTTATATATTGAACATATTGGTGCAAGCAAACAAGAAATTGGCATTGTCATGGGTAGCTTTGCCATTGGGATGTTGCTATGTCGCCCGTCAATGGGTGCTTTAGCAGATATTCGGGGTCGTAAAATAGTATTATTGATTGGAATGTCCGCAGCAGCGATCGCTCCTTTGGGATATTTATGTGTAAAATCAATTATTCCCCTGATGGTAATTCGTGCCTTTCATGGCATTAGTATCGCCGCTTTTGCCACAGCTTACATTGCCCTAGTCAGCGATTTAGCACCAGAACACCGCCGCGGTGAAGTCGTTGGTTACATGAGTTTGGTGAGTCCTTTAGGTGTGGGAATAGGTCCGGCTATCGGGGGATTTTTACAAGCAAGTGCTGGTTATACCCCATTATTTCTCTCATCTGCGGCTTTATGTTCCTTGGGTTTATTATGTATCATCCCGATTATTAATCCACCAATTGTCACCAAACCAACTAACAGTAAAAATGATAACTTTTGGCAAATATTAACTAGTCCTCGGGTGCGGATTCCCGCTATCGTCTTACTCCTGAGTGGTTTGACTTTAGGTAGTTTGCATACTTTCATCTCCCTATTTATCAAATCAACCGGAGTTGATTTAAATCCAGGTTTATTTTTTACTGCGGCGGCTGTCTCCAGTTTTAGTTGTAGATTATTTACTGGTAAAGCTTCTGATAGATATGGAAGGGGTTTATTTGTCACCATGAGTTTGATAGCTTATACATTCTCTGTCATCTGCATTTGGCAAGCAACTAACTCCTTCATGTTTTTATTGGGAGCATTAATGGAAGGTGCTGCTTCTGGTACACTTATTCCCATGATTTCTGTATTGATGACAGATAGGGCGTTACCCCACGAACGCGGGAGAATATTTGGTGCTTCCTTAATGGGATTTGATATCGGTTTAGCGATCGCCGGCCCAATTTTTGGTACATTTGCTGAAACACTGGGTTATCGAGATATGTTTGGTCTGACTACAAGTTTAACCATCATCGCCATGATCATCTTCTTCACCCAGTCTAGCCGCAATCTTTCTCAATCTCTGCGTTTTGCCCTTGGTCGCACAGAAGATATCTATGCTGTGAAATAACTGATAAAAAATGCACAAACTCCAAAAAAGGAACTTGTGCATTTTTGATTATAAAATGGGCGAGGAGGGATTCGAACCCCCGACACCGTGGTTCGTAGCCACGTGCTCTAGTCCACTGAGCTACACACCCTTGACTCACGAATTTCATAATAGCACACACTTTCCCAATGACGCAAGCTAATTTTCCAAATTCTTTTCCATTAACCCATTTGGATGCCCAGGGACAAGCCCAAATGGTTGATGTATCCGGCAAAGTAGCCACAATTCGCCAAGGAGTAGCCACTGGTAAGGTGCGGATGTTACCTGAGACATTCGCCGCTATTCAAGCCGGAAACACTCCCAAAGGCGAAGTTTTAGCCACTGCACGGTTAGCCGGCATCATGGCTGCTAAACAAACAGCGAATTTAATCCCGCTTTGTCATCCCTTACCGTTGCAAAAAATTACTGTAGAGATTATCCCCGATGCCCAACTACCTGGTTATCAAATTGATGCTACTGTCAAAACCAAAGCGGAAACCGGTGTGGAAATGGAAGCTTTAACAGCGGTATCTATTGCCGCTTTAACTTTATATGATATGGCTAAAGCCTTAGAAAAGCAATCCCAGACTGCGGTACAGAGGAAAGAATAGCAAAAGGAAAAAATAAATAAAATACTTTACAAGGAGACTTTACTCAAAAACTACCGTTCTATTGCCATAGACTAAAACGCGATTTTGTAAATGCAATCTTACCGCCCTTGCTAACACAATTCTTTCTAAATCTTTCCCTTTTCTAATTAAATCATTGACCTCATCTCGATGACTTACCCGCACCACATCCTGTTCAATAATCGGTCCTGCATCTAAGTCAGCAGTGGCATAATGGGCTGTCGCACCAATAATTTTCACACCTCTTTCAAAGGCACGATGATAGGGATTAGCCCCAATAAATGCAGGTAAAAATGAATGATGAATATTAATAATTTGCGGGAATTTTTCAATGAAATCTGCACTAACTATTTGCATATATTTGGCTAAAACTACTAAATCAATTTTGTATTCATGCAGTAATTCTAGTTGTTTAGCTTCCTGTTCTTGTTTATTGTCCTTAGTAATAGGTAAGTAATGGTAATCAATACCGAATTGTTCAACTATCGGTTGTAAATCTGGATGATTACTCATAATTAAAGGAATCTCCCCATGAAATTCTTTAGCGCGATGTCTCCAAATTAAATCAAATAAACAATGATCTTGACGACTTACCCAAATAGCAATGCGGGGAAGAGTATCAGAAAAGTGTAATTCCCATTTTGCATTTAAGGGTTGGGCAATTGCATTAAAAGCAGGATTAATTACATCCTTGGGTAAATTAAATCCTTTTAATTGCCACTCTATGCGAGTCAGAAATAGTCCAGCTTCAAAATCTGTATGTTGATCTGCATGAATAATATTACCACCATTAGCATAGATAAAATTGGCAAATTTTGCTACCAATCCCCGTTGATCTGGACAAGAAATTAATAACGTTACTGTTTGTTTTGTCATTGGAGTAAATAAAGTAGTTATTGATTTTTAATTAGTCCGCGCAGGCGGACTTTGTTTGTATAGCCACGACTTCCAGTCGCCAGGGCTTAATTATTTATTTGGAGGAGTTGGGAAAGGAAGACTAGGTAATGGCTGTACATCACTCTTTTCCTCTGGTTGTTTCCATTCAGATATATCCCGACTAACTGCATTCACAAAATCTTTAGACACTAACAATACATTCATATTTTTGTTACCATCAGCTTGAGCATATAAAAATTGATTATTAAAATCACCTTTACCTAAAATCAATTGATGGCTTTGTTTATTTTTTAGTTTAACATCAATGGTCGCTACAGGTTTATCTAAACCAAATTCTGATAATTCAGTGGATAAAACTGATACTGTTCTTTCACTTTTGCCCTTAACTAATAAATCCATTAAATAAGAAACAATTGCATCATTTGCCAGTGCTGAGATAGGCGATTTGATTTGCCATTGAGGCTTTTCAGTTGTATTTCTTTTCTCTATTTGTAATGTTGTTTCTTTAAAATTAATTGTTAAAGATTGCACATCATCAGCATTAAAAGCGAAAATTTTCTGTTTTGGGGTTTTTATTTCTGTTTGCTGATTTTTACCTTTGATTTCATGAAAGTAGACAAAACTACCTAATCCCAAGGCTAAAAGTATTAAAATTAAAGTCGTTCTTGGTAATTTCATGTTGAATATTACTAAATTATCTAATTAGTTAGAAATTAAAACCGCTTCTCGCCATTTTTGCACTGAGTTAATTATATAAATGCGATTGATATATTGTAACTGTTCCACTGCAATAATTTCTTCTCTGATTTTTCCTTTTTCAAGTAAATCAGCGCGAAAAGTACCTGCTAACAAACCGCATTTTACCGAAGGTGTCAATAATTCTCCATTCAACTCTACCACAATATTACCAATACAAGTTTCTGTGATTTCACCTCTTTCATTCCACAACAAAACATCGTCGCAATCAGGAAAAGCAGCTTTTGCTGTTTCATAAACTTGGCGATTAGTCGTTTTATGATACAAAAATGGATTATTAGAGTCAATGGGTGTGCAACACACACTTAGTTTAACAAATTCCTGATTATTCACAGGAGATAAAGGTATAGTTTGATATGTAATCTCACCATAATAATCTAATAACAACCGCACTTTATAAGCTTGACTTAAAAATGTTTTTGTTAATTCATCAAGTTGTTTTCTTAAACTATTGATATCAACTTTAAAATTAAAGTAAATTGCTGAGGAATGCAACCGTTGTAAATGATAATCTAAAACAAAATAACCATGATTAGGTTGCCATAATATCGTTTCTAAAAGTGAAAAACCTGCTTGATTCAACGTGAGAACTTGGGCTTTAATTTGACATTCTTGATATTCATCACTACTTACAGAATCCCAAACAATTCCTCCTCCGACTCCATACTCAGCTTGACTATTTTCTTGATCAATTAATACAGTCCGAATAGCCACATTAAATTGCGCTTGACGGTGAGGACTAATAAATCCAATACATCCAGTATAAATGCGGCGCGGTGTATTTTCCAACTTCTGAATAATTTGCATAGTCCGGGCTTTAGGTGCGCCAGTAATAGACGCGCAGGGAAACAACGCCCTCATAATCTCACTTAGGGAAGCTGTAGTTTTGGCTGTGACTGTGGATGTCATTTGCCAAACTGTGGGATATTTTTCAACATTGAATAAATGGGGAACTTTGACAGTATTAATATTAGCTATTCTTCCCATATCATTGCGAATCATATCCACAATCATCACATTTTCAGCGCGGTTTTTTCCAGAAAAATGTAGTTGATTAGCAATATCCTGGTCTGTCGCTAATGTTAAACCTCTAGCTGCTGTTCCTTTCATGGGACGAGAGGTTAAATTATTACCGTCAAGATCAAAAAATAGTTCTGGGGAAGCGGAACAAATAGCAAAGTTATCAATGTCAACATAAGCCCCATAGTCGGCGTTTTGTGCTTGTACTAATTTGAGAAATAATTCCCAACTATCGCCATTAAAGGGTGCATTTAGTCGTAAGGTATAATTAACTTGATATGTTTCCCCCAAAGCAATATATTCTTTGATTTTACTAATGGCCTGATGATATTCGGCTTCACTAACTGAAGGTTTCCAATTGAGTTGATATTTTGTCGGTAAGGTCGGTTTTGGTAATTCAATAATTTCTGGTTTTTTATATAATCCAAACCAAAGTAGGGGAAATGAACCAGAACAATGGGTTTCTAGGATGGAATCAAAAGCGGTGGAAGCTTCATAACTAATGAAACCCGCTGCATACATTTGATGTTTGGCGATTAAATCATTTACAAGTTGCAATTTAGGAACAACTTGATCAATACTATCAGCTTTGATAATTTCATCGGGATTTTGAAAACAAAGCCAATGTTTTAATTTAGCATCATGAATTACTAATTTATTTTTCATCGGCGTTTCCACCAAATAATAAATCCTGTAATTAATCCCATTAAAGGCAATACAAAGACAGCAACTATTGTTAACCAATTAGCTTGAAGGATTGAGATAACAATGCGGCGATTTTTTGGTTCTTTAGGACGAATTGAGAGAAGTTGTTGGTTTTGTTGACTTAGCCAACTAACTGAGTTTAAAAATACATCTCCATTTAATTGTTGTTCAAATAAACCATCAACGGCAAAATTTGAGTTTCCAAATACTACTAATCTGGATTCTTTAGCAGTAGGTTGAGAACTTGTGGGAGTTGGTGTTGGTGAAGGTGTGGAGGCTGGTGTTGGTGAACTTGTAGGAGTTGGTGTTGGTGAAGGTGTGGAGGCTGGTGTTGGTGAACTTGTGGGAATTGCATTTGATAACTTTCTAGTTAGTGCTACTCCTAAAGTTAAAGGTCCTTTTAAATCTTGACCTTCATTAAACTCTAATTTTTCACTTTTTTGATCACTTTCTGCCCAACTGTTGGGATAGGGTTTAGTTTTCAATAAAGTCATAGACTCGATACCCGAAACAGGATCAATTTCCAAAGGACGAGTTAAGGGATATACAGAAATATTTTTAGCAAAATCTTGAGTAATAGGATGTTGTCCATATTCTGTCACCAGAATAGCAGCGGGTCCTAGTTGTAAGTTTGCGCCGGAAGTGTCAATAGCCAAACGATTATCTAAGCGTACACCCCAATCTTTTAAAATAGTGTCTATTTTTGGATTAGTATTGGGATCAATCATCAATAATAAGTTACCACCACGATTAAGATAATTTTGTAAAGCTGTAACTTCCCCTATCAATAATTCTTTTTTAGGTCCAGCGACAACGATAACAGCAGCATCATCAGGAATTTGTGGCTGTTCTGCTAAATTCAAAGCTGATGTAGTAAAGTTTTTATCGGTTAATGCTTTAATTGCTTGGGAAATTGCCCCTTTACTAGCTGTAAGTGGATGTTCACCATGACCTTGAAGAAAGTAAACTTTAGCAGTTGTAGAACTGGTGATTTGTTGTAAGCGATTAGTTAGTTTTACTTCTGATAAACGTTCATTTTCATTAATTGTCTGGACTAATTGCCGTTTGTTTTGAAATTCTAGATAAACTTCGCCATAATCTTTGACACCAAATTTCTCGGCTATTCCTGGCTTTAATTGAGGGTCAAGATACTCAAATTTAAATTTATTACTTTGACGCTGATAGTTATCTAATAATTCTCGATCTTGGAGATTTTGTTCTTTACTAAACAACCAAACTTTGATGGTTTCGGGTAAGTTACTGACTAATTCTCTTGATTGAGGAGATAGGGTAAATAATTGACTATCTGTTAAATCCAGGCGCAGGTGATAGCCAATACCTAAAAAGTTAATTAATCCTAAGATAACTAATACTGATAAGGTGGCGACAAGGGCGTTAGTACCAGATTGGGTGGAACGTTTTTGCCACCATTTACTTTGTTGGCTTTGGATGATTATCCAGAGGCTACAAATTACTAAACCTAGTATTGTTAATAATAAAGGGATTATTCCCCATTTTTCTGATATTAAACCAATGGTTAAGCCGGCAGCTAAAAAGAATGGTCCTAGCCAAAATACAAGTTTCCAAAGTTTATTTTTATTCATTAGGGAACAGGGAACAGGGAACAGGGAATAGGGAATAGGGAATAGGGAATAGGGAATAGAGTAAACATACAATACAATGGCGGGGAAACCCTACTAACGTTGAAACCGGAGTGCATCAATTGATTGGGCGGTGAGAAAAATACCTAAGACAATGTAACTGGCAAATAGAATCAAGCTGCTAGTATCAAAAATGCCTTGAATCAGGGTATTATAATGTTTGAGAAGGGATAAATGACTCACGGCTTCACCCATTTGTCCTGGTATGGCTTTGGCAATTAAATCCATGAATAATAGCAAAATGACGAGGGCAAAGGTGAGGACAGCCGATAGGATTGTGCTGTCTGTTAATGAGGAAATAAACATTCCTAAAGATAAAATTGCTGCTGCTAGGAGGAGTAATCCTAAATGACCAAGTAGAGGAATTATGGGGGATATGGGAGGATTGGAACTAGATAATGCGATCGCCTCCAATCCCATTAAGGGTAGAATCATAGTTAAGAAAAATGTCAATACCCCTAATAATTTACCCACAGCTACAGCCCAGTTGGTAATTGGTGATGTGGCTAGTAGTTCTAAAGTTCCCCGTTTCCGTTCTTCGGCATAAAGTCCCATTGAGAGAATCGGTAATACAAATAACATTAACCACCCCATTCTATCTAAAAATGCCCGCACAAATTCGTAGGGAACATCTATTGTTGGCGCTGGGACTCCCATTTGTTGTCCTTGTAAATCATAAGCAGAAACCGTGACTAAAATTCCTTCTGGTCCTAACAAAATCATCACAAAAAATAACCCGGCTAAAAACCAAAATGCACTAGCTACTCCATAGGCTAATGGCGAAACAAAATAACTTTGTAGTTCTCGACGATAAATGGCAATAATGTTGCTGATAACTATACCCATTTATGCAGCTTCTCCTTCTTCAATTTCTGGGGTTATTTCCATTGGTAAATTCTTTTCTGCTGTAGTTAATTCTAAGAAAACATCTTCTAGTGTGGCATTGATTCGTCGCATTTCATATAAATCAAACCCAGCCCGAATTAAAGCAGCAGTAATTTCTTTTCCTGGTTCTGTTCCTGGCTGCAATATTACCCGGAGGCAAGTATGATCATCTGACGATTGCTGATGGTTAGGCATTAATTCTACTGAACTGACATCAGCGATATTTTCCAGCATTTGTCTAGCTAAGGCTGCATCTCCACCGATTTCTAACTCATATCCCACCCCACCTGTTAACTGTGTCATCAAATTTTCTGGGGTATTCGTTGCGACTATTTGCCCCCGATTAATAATGGCAACTCGACTACAGGTCATGCTCACTTCTGGGAGAATATGGGTAGACAAAATGATAGTGTGTGTTCCGGCTAAACTTTTAATTAGGTTTCGCACTTCTATGATTTGCCGAGGATCAAGACCAATGGTAGGTTCATCAAGAATAATAGCTGGTGGATCATGAACGATCCCCTGGGCAATTCCCACTCTTTGCCGATAACCTTTAGAAAGTTTCCGAATAATAACTTTGCGCTTATCTTCTAAGTTACAACGGTTAATAGCTGCTGTTACCTTTGTGGGGCGATCGCCTGAAGAAACTCCCTTAATCCGAGCGACAAAGTGTAAAAAACCCTCCACAGTCATCTCTGGATATAATGGGGGCGTTTCTGGTAAGTAACCAATCCGCTGTCGCACCAATAGAGAATGATCATGAACATCATAACCTGCAATCTTGGCTGTCCCACTTGTAGCAGGTAAATAACCAGCTAAAATTCGCATAGTTGTGGTTTTACCAGCCCCGTTGGGTCCCAAAAAACCTAAAATTTCCCCTGGTTCAACACTAAAGGTAACATCAGTAATTGCTGTTGTTGAACCATAAATTTTACTCAAATGCTCAACTTCAATCATTTGTCAAATTACTAATCATGAGAATACCCACACAATCTTAGCGAAAGAATGGGTAATTAGCTTCGACAGCAACAAAAAAGCGATGAGCAATAAATAAAATCCCCGACTTCTCTCAGAGGTCGGGGATCTGACTCGTAAAATCAAAAGAGCGATCGCCTAATATAAATTGATCATAGATCAATTACCAAATCAACCTGTATACCATTCTGGAGTCAGCTTCTCTGTATCAGCAACAGGAGTTTCAGTAGCTAGAGTTCCATTCATAGTCCAGGTTTTATCTGCGGATGTTTGTTGATCACGCCAGTAAATATCAGTCTTACCATCACCATTGAAATCGCCCAAAGATGCTGTCAAACCAGGAGTATTGCTAGGTAGGAAAGCTTCAGAACTTACCGCTGTACCATCCATCAACCAAGCAGTATTTGCACCACTAGCTGCATTGTGCCAGAAGATGTCAGTTTTACCATCGCCATTGAAATCGCCAATTCTCGCACTCCAATCTGTACCCAATGTGCTGACAACACCTTCAGTCACAAAAACGCCATTCATTGTCCAAATCTTATTCTCGCCTGTAGCGGTATTGCGCCACAGAACGTCAGTCTTGAAGTCGCCGTTAAAATCACCTAGAGTAGAAGTCCAAGAAGCATCTTGAGATTGGAGATCATACTTAGTGGCTTGGCTACCATCCATAAACCAAACGGTATTTGCACCTGTGCTGGAATTGCGCCAGAAAATATCACTCTTACCATTACCATCAAAATCAACAATGGTAGCAGTCAATCCTGGTGCTGTAGTTTCTAGCACATTCGCACTAACTACGGTTGTTCCATCCATTTGCCAAATAGCATTTTCACCAGTAGTTGCATTATTCCAGAAAATATCAGTTTTGCGATCGCCATTGAAATCGCCAATATTCGCAGTAAAACCTGGATCAACTCGATCTAAAGTCAAATAACTGGAAACTTTTGCGCCATCCATTAGCACAATTACATTATCACCAGTTGCCTTATTGCGTAATAAGAAATCAGTCTTATTATCGCTATTAAAATCAGCAGTTTTATATTCCCAGGTATTTAAGTCATAGCTACCCAAAGAAGCCTGTTCTAAAACTTGAGTTCCATTCATCAAGCGAACTAAAATTTCACCAGTTTGAGCATTCACCCAAAGTTTATCAGTTTTCCCATCACCATTGAAATCAGGAACAATAGCAGCACTGGTTAAATAAGGATTAGGATTGGGGTTAGCACTGCCGCCAATGGGGATTTGATCTAATGGATTTGTTGGTAACAAGGGGTCTTCTTGTGCTGTAATAGAAGAACTTCTCCCAGTAAAAGATGAAGTTGTTAAATCTCCAAGTGGTGATGCTTGCTCGATTTTATCTTGAGCTTGTAAACCGTAATTTCTTGTATCTAAAGATAATGGATCAGGCATGACTTGTTTTTATGAGTAATTAATATCTATTTTTAAGTTGATTTTTATGAAGAATCTGTAAATAACAAACATTTGTTTAATTATTTTTATTGAATGTCATTGTTTATAGATATTTTCAGAATGTTCATCAACACTAACTTTTAAAATTAAAAGTAATATCTAAACAATCAAAAAATATTTTATTTTCTGTTTATCAAAGTCATTATTTAAAGATAAAATCCTGTTTCCTTGACAATCTCACTAATAGAAGTCCTGGAGAATTGTCAAGGAAATTAAAAATTGGCTAAAATAACTAGAATTAGCAATTTTTTCGACAACATTCCCCGTAGTCTATAATTGTTAAAGCCACAAACAACACTATTAACAAATCAACTATGCAAACAGAATATCGGCAACGTCGTGAGCAGTTAATGGCGAAAATAGGCAGTGGTACAGCGATTTTCAGAAGTGCGCCCACAGCAGTAATGCACAACGATGTCGAGTATGTTTATCGTCAAGATAGTAATTTCTTTTACCTAACTGGCTTTAATGAAGCCCAAGCAGTCGCCGTGTTAGCACCCCATCATCCAGAACATCGGTTTATCTTATTTGTCCAACCCAAAGACCGAGAGAAGGAAGTTTGGAGTGGTTATCGTTGTGGAATAGACGCAGCGAAGGAGTTTTATGGTGCAGACGCAGCTTACCCCATTGCGGAATTAGATGAGAAGTTACCCCAATATTTAGAAAAAGCCGATTGTATCTATTATCATTTAGGACGCGATCGCAATTTCAACGACAAAATTCTCCAACATTATCAAAATTTACTCCGAACCTATCCCAAACGCGGTACAGGACCCACATCCATTACTGATCCTGGTACTGTCATTAATACCATGCGGTTATATAAAAGCAAAACAGAATTAGACCTAATGCGTCAAGCCGTAGAAATTGCCGTAGAAGCTCACAATCATGCTTTAAAAACCACCGCACCGGGACGTTATGAATATGAAATCCAAGCCGAAATAGAACATATTTTCCGTTTACGAGGTGGCATGGGACCAGCTTATCCTTCCATAGTCGCATCAGGTAAAAATGCTTGCGTACTGCATTACATAGAAAACAACTGTCAAATGCAAGCCAATGATTTACTCTTGATTGATGCTGGTTGCGCTTATGGTTATTACAATTCTGATATTACCCGGACATTTCCCGTCGGTGGTAAATTCACACCAGAACAAAAAGCATTATATGAAATAGTATTAGCAGCACAAAAACAGGCAATAGCAGAAGTAAAACCTGGTAATTCCTTCCATGCACCTCATAATGCAGCCGTGGGGGTATTAACAGCAGGATTAGTCGAACTGGGTTTACTCAAAGGGGAAATTGATAAATTAATAGAAGAAGAAAAATATAAACCCTTCTATATGCACCGCACCAGTCATTGGTTAGGTTTAGATGTCCATGATGTCGGCGTTTATCAACATGGAGAAAACCCCCAAACATTACAACCTGGCCAAGTGCTAACCATAGAACCAGGACTTTATATAGTACCGGATACCAAACCCGCCGAAGACCAACCGGAAATTGACCCCCGTTGGGTAGGAATTGGGATTCGCATTGAAGATGACGTATTAGTTACCGCAGATGGAAATGAGGTTTTAACAGCGGGAGTTCCCAAGGAAATAAAGGATTTAGAAAGATAGTAGGATACTTCTAAATACACAAATATTCCAAAATTTATTGCATTGCAAAACCTGTAGGGGCGGGGTTTCCCCGCCCTCGATTGTATTGTATCCGAACTATAACCGCTAGTAATCACAGTAGTTTTGCTAATGCAGCTTATTACTTATTAGATTTGATGGGATAAAATCGAAGAAAATAGATGAGGAACATTATGACAGCTTCTCTTTATGAGCGTGATTTTTTACTTTGGACAATAGATACTGCTACTAAACTGAAAACACATGATTTTGCACAATTGGATTTAGAAAACTTAATTGAGGAAATTGAAAGTTTGGGAAGAAGCCAAAAAAAAGAACTGAAAAGCCGACTTTTAGTTCTCTTGGAACATTTACTAAAAAGATTGTACGTTAATTCACCAGATAACTATCGTGGTTGGGAAACTACAATTAATGAACAAAGACGACAGTTAGAATTAGAAATTGAAGATTCTCCTAGTCTAAAAACTATTTGGGATGAGTCTTTTAGTGCTGCTTGGAGAATTGCGCTTAAAGGAGTTCGCAAAGATTATCCACAAGTTACATTTCCTGATACTTGGATATATTCTCATGATATAGATTCCATGTTAGATTGCGATTTTTGGCAACAATAAAAAAGTATTTGGCGACTTCCAGTCGCTACTACAAAAACAAAGTCCATCTGCGTGGACTAATTTTAAATCAACGGTTTTGCCTGTGTAGCCGCGACTTCTAGTCGCCTGGTACAAAACTTACAGAAAAATGAGGAGAAATTAACTATGAATCGTGAAGAAGTTTTACAAATTCTCACAACACATCAACAAGAATTAAAAGACTTAGGAGTAAGATCCCTTGAATTATTTGGTTCTGTTGCTCATGATGAAGCTCATTCTGATAGTGATGTAGATTGTTTGGCTGAGTTTTCACGTCCTTTTGGATTAATTCAGTTTTCCAAGGTACAAAGATATTTAGAAGAAATTCTTGATTGTTCTGTTGATTTAGTCTGAATCAGGATACTCAGGATTAAAGGATTAACAGGATTTTGTGTGAAGTTTGATTTTTTGGAATGTAAGGATTTTTGGATGTTACCTGAATTATGATGTAGGAAAGATGTGATAGTTCATCAAATAAAAATCCTGTAAATCCTCAAACCCTGTAAATCCTGATTCAGACAATTTAAAATTTATAACTTCAAGAATATATTTATTATGTTTCGAGCTTATATCTCACAAGAATCGGGATGACAGGATTCGAACCTGCGGCATCCTGCTCCCAAAGCAGGCGCGCTACCAAGCTGCGCTACATCCCGTAAAGTCATAGAAACCAAACTCCACATAAATCAAATCATGTATTGTTGGCTCATCTCGACTATCATATCACAAAAAAGAATAAATGCAAACCCAATAATCCAGAAAAATCAGATTGAGGGAAATATCCTCAATTCCCTAATCCCCACACCCCAGCCACATTGATCACTGAGGATACCAAAACATTCCTTTTATACCTTCAGGATCTGACATAAAGCCCATCGTCTTATAGAAATCTACAACATGAGGGTCGGCAAAAAGAGTGACATTACTAATTTCTTCACTTCTGAGTTTTTTGAGGACATATTTCATTAATGCCTTACCTAGACCTCTACTTTGAAAATCAGGATGAACGACTACATCCCAAATAGTGGCATTAAAAGCATGATCTGAGGTAGCACGGGCAAAACCAATCAAACGCTTTTTGTTTCCTCGCACTTGCCACATAGAGGCCACGAGAAAACTATGCTCAATAGCTTTTTTTACTTTTCTCAGAGGGCGACGTGACCAGCCAACTGCATCACAGAGTTCTTCGAGTTCATAAAGGTCAATATCTCTTTCCGTACTGAAAATGATTTGATCCTTACCTACACTAGAATTACCATCAACTTCCGCTGTATGCTCATTAACAGCAGTGTTTTTATTTGTCGCTAAAGATTCAGGAGTGCTAAACCAAGTTTTCCAAAAACCCATGCCAATGCAGTTCGGGTAGTATGACTAAAATTGGTTTCCACTTTTAAAAAGTGTTGATTCACATTTAACATCACTATGATTATTGCTGGCTAATTCAATAGAAACATTCTACGCGGTTTAGCGATTTGCAATACTCACAGCTAGTTATCAAGTGTTTCTTCCCAATCACTCTCAACTTTAGCATTTTGTTTTGACACTACTCCATAAAACTCAACCAAAGGCAAAAATTTTCCGGAATTGCAGTATCTTTCCCATTTTCGCGACTACTTTCAGTCACGTTGCTGTCATGACCAGATAAAACTCAGATCATTCTATACTAATCAATATCAACTGCAAGAACACAATGAGAACAAGTAATTTAGGCGTTGCTGAATTAAAGCATGAAAATCAAAAATTCCATTTCTCAAAGTCTTACTCTTTGCGCCTCTGCGCCTCTGCGTGATATAAATTCATACTTTCATTTACCAAGCCCGTAATTTAACTGATACACTGTAGACTTTGAAAGATGACATTATTTCGGATACGGCAGAATTCAGCAGTCACCGAGTAAAACTGTCCTGCTGTTTGGCTTTGAATTTAGATCCTGTACCCCATTAATTTGCAATATGCTGCTGTATCTAATTAAATTTGGGGATACGTGAGAGGCACAAGGTAACAGTTCTTAATCTGCTCCCTGCCCCCTGCGCCCCTGCTCTTTACCTCAGTTTGTACAAAACAAGCAAGTCCTACCCCCAAAAATGGCTTCTGGTTTAAAATCTTCAACTCTAGAACTCCTGAAACGCTTTAATCGCGCGTTTCCCCAATTCTATGAGCAATTTGTTAGCAGCGAGATTCAACTTCAAAATTTACGCCTAGCATACCGTCTTTACAAAACTAAACGGGCTGTTATTGAGATGAAGCCAGAAGGGAGCAAAAGCGCCCTTCATTTTGCCTACCGCAATCAATCTTTCCTCTTGAGCGATATTTTTGGTGTTCTAGCAGCTTATGGTTTAACTATTCATGGTCTGAGTTTATACGGTCAAATTCGACCACCAATGCTGGTTTTTATTAAATTACTGGTATCTCGTGGCAATAAAGCACTGACTGAAAAAACCGCTGAAAATGTTTGTCGTGCTATTCGTGAGGCGTTAGCAGGCAGATTTGAGGTAGAAGAAATGCTGGCTGTGGAATTTAATCTTGATGCTGGCTTGGAACAGGTACAAACGGATTTCTATGTTGATCCTGTTTTTCATCTTCCTGCTTTAGTAATTGAGGCTGATAATCAACCCGGATTATTCTATAAAGTGATGTATGCTATCTGGCAAGAAGACCTGCTGGTGGTTAACGCCAATTTGCTGGTTTGGCGCGGACGGACTCGACTAATTCTTTATTTGTTAGGTCCGAATGAAAGTCTCATTCCTGAATATTTAGGTTACAGAATCGCGGAAGGAGTGAAACATAGATTACTTAGTCAATAGACTTAGCTGAGTAGGTTGGCGTTAAAAATTGTCCTTGTGACCAAACAAGATGTCTTGGGTAATTGTACTTTTATTTACACATTTTGTTGATTTAACGTCTATCTAGCTTAATTCAAAATTTGAATTTTTGAATTTTTGGTTCTCTGTTCGTGTTGAGTTGTATTGAGTCGCACCCACTCTTGAGGGTACGATATTTAATTATGGCAACAATAGAAATCTTAGGCGTTCTACATACTTATGAGCTAACGGCTCCCACATCATGTCCCCATACTTTAGTATTTATCCACGGTTGGCTAAATAGTAGCGTATATTGGCAACCTGTAATTTCTCGTTTATCGGTAGATTTACAGTGTTTATCTTATGATTTACGAGGTTTTGGTGAATCACAGTCTCAGGTGACATCAGAGATAGAACTCACTGCCACAGACTCTAGTATGGATAGTTTGTCTCTGGATTCTATCTACTCTCCATCTGCTTATGCTCAGGATTTGGCTGTGCTTCTTCAACACTTGAATATTTCTAGTGCTTGGTTGGTTGGTCATTCCTTGGGTGGTACTATTGCTCTATGGACGGCGGCTCAACTACCTGATTGTGTTCAAGGTGTGATTTGTATTAATGCTGGTGGTGGGATTTATCTGAAGGAAGCTTTTGAACAATTTCGCGCCGCTGGACAAAAATTTTTACAAGTCCGTCCCCGTTGGCTTTCACAAATGCCTTTGATTGATTTGTTGTTTACTAAAGCAAGCGTGTTGCGTCCTTTAGACCGATATTGGGCGCGTCAACGACTAATTGATTTTATTATTGCTGACCCTGAAGCTGCTTTGGGAACTCTTCTCGATTCCACTACGGAAGCAGAAATTAACTCTCTACCCCAATTAGTATCCAAATTAAAACAGCCAGTCTATTTTTTAGCTGGTGCTGATGATAAGGTGATGGAACCTAAGTATGTCCGCCATTTAGCAAGTTTTCATTGGCTTTTTCAATACGTGGGCGATAATGTGATTGAAATTCCCGATTGTGGTCATCTGGCTATGTTAGAGCAACCAGAAGCGGTGGCTGAACATATTCGGTCATTCATTGGTCATTAGTCATTGGTCATTTGTCATTTGTCATTCTCCTGAACTCCTGAATGGGCGCAGACCCTGCGCCCCTACCTCCTGAACTCCTGAACTAAGTTTCGTATAATTGCATGACTTGGTTCAGTGAGAGCCGGGAATGCACTCCTAATGTGAGGGGTGATTTCCTGCCAAGCGATAGATGTTCGGCTGCGGCACAGCCAATCATGGCGGCGTTGTCGGTACAAAATTTTAAGGGGGGGAATAAAACCCGGATGTTATGTTTGCTGGCTGCTACTTGTAAATGCTTTCTTAGTCCACTATTAGCAGCTACACCACCACCTACGGTAATGGTATCTAGTCCATAGTTACGAGCGCAGGCGATCGCTCTTTTGGTCAGCGATCGCGCTATAGTATCCTGGAAACTAGCCACCACATCGGCAATTGGTACTTCTTTACCCTCTTTCTCTAACTGCTGCACTAAACGTAATACTGCTGTCTTCAATCCGCTAAAACTACAATCATAGGGATGATAACCCCCACCCGGTAAAGAAATTTTCCCCTCCGGTAATGCAAAAGCCTGGGGATGGCCGGTTTGTGCCAGTTTGTCAATTATTGGTCCACCGGGATAACCCAGTTTCAACAACCGCGCCACCTTATCAAAAGCCTCACCCGCCGCATCATCACGGGTTTCTCCCAAGGTTTCGTACATACCATAATCTTTCACATAAATCAAGCTTGTATGACCTCCAGAAACAAGTAAGCTAAGAAAAGGAGGATTTAAACTTGGTTCACTCAAGTAAGTCGCATAAATATGACCTTCCAGGTGATGCACTCCCAAAAAAGGCAAATCATGGACAATTGCCAGAGTTTTGGCCGCCGTTAATCCTACCAACAGCGCTCCTACCAGTCCAGGCGCACAGGTGGCAGCTATTCCATCAATCTGACTCCAATCTAGATTACTAGATTCTAAAGCCTGCTCTATTTGATAATTCAGCGTTTCTAAATGCTGACGTGAAGCCACCTCTGGCACTACCCCACCATATTGTTGATGAACAGAAATTTGTGAAGCCACAATACTGCTACACACTTCACGATTCTTAACAATTGCCACAGCAGTTTCATCACAACTGGTTTCAATAGCCAAAACTGTTGTCATAGTAGATTAATAGGGAATAGGGGAACAGGGAACAGGGAACAGGGAACAGCCAAAAGGCAAGAGGCAAGAGGCAAGAGGCAAGAGGCAAGAGGCAAGAGGCAAGAGGCAAGAGG
>NZ_JAQMSE010000034.1:0-56431 GCF_028330045.1 Aphanizomenon sp. CS-733/32 | reverse complement strand
CGGCGCGGTGGAACCACACTGATCCCTTCCCGAACTCAGAGGTGAAACGCTGCTGCGGCGACGATAGTTTGGGGGTAGCCCCACGTCAAAATAGCTCGATGCCAGGTTTATTTTTTACAACCACATCACCCCCTCTATTTACTTAGAGGCGGTTTTTGTTTTGGTTATTAAGTACCTGATCATTGGTCACAAGTTAAGATAGAAGCAATTATGTAAATAAGTATAAATACTGAAAAATATCAGAGTGAAAAATAAAAATGTGACTCGATATTTTCAAGGAGTTTGGAAGAAAAATTGTTCAGGGCTTCTTCTTAACTTGTGACAAATGCTCTACGGACAACTATGAATTTATGGCATGGAATTATGGGCTGATTTAGCTCTAAACTTAATCAAGCTCAAGCCTCATAAGCACCTCTTGTTTCAACGTGGCTTTCAGGCTCTATCCCTTATGAAACAAATATAGACATCCGGTTTGATGATTAAAAAGATCCGTAGGGTGTGTTAGCGACAGCGCAATATACCAAATTCCTGATGAGGGAAAGATGATCAAAAATCTCTAACCGGTGAATAAATAACAAACAGCAACAAGAGAAAAAATGCACGAAACATACTCGATTAATCTTTAAGGAATCCTGATGATGACACTTGCACAAATTCAAAATCAAATCAAAAACCAAACCGCTAAAATCGCCGAACAGCAACAAGAATTATTAGATGCTCAAAAAGAATTATCTTTACTTTTAGAGAAGAAAAAAATTATGGAAGAACTAGCAAATGAAAAGCTGAAAGAAGCAGCACAACTATTAAGAGCAGCCCAAACTGATTTAGAATGTACAACTGAAGAGATTTTAGAAATTACTAAATCAAAAATGATTAACCCTGAATTAGAAGATCAACTTGATTTAGAACAAAATGGCAAAAATAGTTTAATTTTAGGAACTTTAGGATCTTTAGAATCCATAGAAATTGATCTAGGCAAATCCGAACTTAGCCTACAAGAAGGTAAACAAGAATTGGTCAATGCCTTAACTGAAAAGATAGATGAGTTTGAATTTGCTTTATCCTGTTTACCTCTAGAAGAAAGAGATTGTGCCAGAGTCAAGCTACAAACTGTACTTGGTAATTTTGTAAATCAGTAATAAAGAAGAATTCATTCTGTTCTAACTCCTGACTCCTTCTTTCTCCTAACTCCTGACTCCTCCTTCTGTGACTCCTGACTGCTGTTAATTTATGAATATTATTGAAACCATCAAAGCCGATTATGCTAGATTTCCTGAAAATCAAACTTACAGCATTTATGCCGACGATGTTTATTTTCAAGATGCTGTTTTCAAGTTTCGGGGACTTGAACTTTATAAATGGATGATTAAATTCATTCAAACTTTTTTCTTCAATCTCAAACTAGATTTACATCACATCCAATCTCAGGAAGAAATTATTAAAACTGAATGGACAATGAGTTGGAACTCACCATTACCCTGGAAACCCTATATTTCGGTTTCTGGTTGGAGTGAATTACGTCTGAATGCCCAGGGTTTAATTGTTTCCCATATTGATTATTGGCACTGTTCTCGCTTGGATGTAATTAAGCAGCATTTCATTTCTGGGAAAAAACCATCATAATGTAAATAAATGTAAATAAAATCCAGGCATAAGGAATAATTGATGCGAGTAATTTTAATGACAGGGAAAGGTGGCGTGGGTAAAACCTCCGTTGCCGCAGCCACTGGACTCCGTTGTGCGGAACTCGGCTATAGGACATTAGTTTTAAGTACAGACCCTGCCCATTCCCTTGCAGACAGCTTTGACGTAGAATTAGGCCATGATGCCCGTCTCGTTCGTCCTAATTTGTGGGGGGCAGAATTAGATGCCCTGCAAGAATTAGAAGGTAATTGGGGGGCTGTGAAACGCTACATTACCCAAGTTTTACAAGCCAGGGGTTTGGACGGCATACAAGCGGAAGAATTAGCAATCTTACCGGGTATGGATGAAATTTTCGGACTGGTGAGAATGAAACGTCATTATGATGACGGAGAATATGATGTTTTAATTATTGACTCTGCCCCTACTGGTACTGCATTACGGCTGTTAAGTTTGCCTGAAGTTGGCGGTTGGTATATGCGTCGTTTCTACAAACCGTTTCAAAATATTTCCGTTGCCCTTAGACCACTGGTAGAACCTCTTTTTAAACCTATTGCTGGTTTTTCTTTACCGGATAAGGAAGTAATGGACGCACCCTATGAATTTTATGAGCAAATCGAAGCTTTGGAAAAGGTTTTAACTGACAATACTCAAACTTCTGTGCGTCTAGTAACCAATCCTGAAAAAATGGTAATTAAAGAATCTCTTCGCGCTCATGCCTATTTGAGTTTGTATAATGTAGCAACAGATTTAGTGATTGCTAACCGGATTATTCCTCAAGAGGTGACAGATCCATTTTTCCAAAGGTGGAAGGAAAATCAAGAACAATATCGTCAAGAAATTCATGATAATTTCTTACCTTTGCCAGTGAAAGAAGTACCTCTATACTCTGAAGAATTGTGTGGTTTGGCAGCTTTGGAAAGATTGAAAGAAACTCTTTACAAAGATGAAGATCCAACTCAGGTTTATTATAAAGAAACTACTCTCAGAGTTGTCCAAGAGAATAACCAATACAGTTTAGAACTCTATTTACCGAATATTCCCAAAAGCCAAGTGCAATTAAGTAAAACCGGAGATGAGTTAAATATTACTATTGGCAATCATCGCCGTAATTTAGTATTACCTCAAGCTTTAGCTGCGCTGCAACCAGCGGGAGCGAAAATGGAAGATGATTATCTGAAAATTCGTTTCGCTGAATAAATACAACTGAGGGCGGGGGAACCCCGCCCCTACAGGCGGTTGCGTGGTTAAGAGGTACAAAATCTCTGTTGAAACCTATACACAAAGACAGTTTTACTCCTGACTCCTGACTCCTGACTCCTGACTCCTGTTGTAAGCTGTTCCTATCTGTAAATTCTGCAATGTCCTTTGCAAAAATTTACCCCATTCTGCGGCTAGGGGAACTTCTGTAAACGGAACACGAATTGATTTAGGAGTAGTTAATAAAAAGTCTAATTCGATTTTGCGACCTTTTTGGGGAGGATTTTCTATATCTACTACATAATCATTGACTAAAAAGCGGATTTCTTGAACGTCCAATAAGGAAAAAGTTTCTAATTCAATGGGTCCTTTTGTGGTCGGTTTTCCCCAAGTGATATCATTGCCTTTTTGAGCTAATACTGCATAAATATCATATTTCGTCCGTTCAAATTGTTCTGCCCAAATTTGATAAGCTTGAAGTTTTTTAAATTCCTGTGAACCTTGCCAAGCTAACCAGAAAAATGCTACTAACAAAGGCAACCAGAAAAGACCACGTTCCATAATAATTCGTAATGCCTCTTTGAGAGGAGCGTCGTTAATTTCATGAAGGCGATCGCTATATTTTACAATAAAGCTGCATCATCTTGATACTTATTTTCTCTTCCCCATTCCCTGTTACCTACTATATGAGTTATGGTAGTGAGCAAACTGACAAGAAGCGGTGATGAAAAAACTTATATTATTGTGCTTGTTTGTGATTGGACTGACCACGGCTGTATTTGGGTTTCTGAATTTTCAGGGATTAGCAGCGAAAGGTGAGTTTGAGACGATTTTGCTCAATTTTCGGGAAGATATTGCAGAAAGTGTCATTCAAGAGAATTTACAAGCGATCGCTCTACAATATCATGTTACCCCCCAATTGGATAATAAATATTCAGAGGCGGATCATGTATATATTATCAAAGGCGGTGCCTCCGGCGTTCGCGGAGCGTCTCGAAGAGAGGGCAGCTATCGCCAACGACTCACAGATTTACGAAAATCTCCCTTTGCCAAAGTTACAGAATTTATTGAACCAAATTACATTTATAAAATCGTTCCCGAAGGAAAAGCCACTTGGTTAGGAGAACTGTTAGCACCTCAAAACGAAGAACCAAATTCTTCCCTAATTGGTCCTAATGATCAGTATTACAGCAAACAGTGGAACTTACGCAAAATTGGTATAGAAGCGGCTTGGACACGGAGTAAAGGTAGTGGTATCACCGTTGCCGTCATTGATACAGGCATTACCCAAGTCCGCGATTTATATGAAACTAAATTTGTCAAAGGCTACGATTTTGTTAACGATACAGAAGCAGCCAAAGACGATAACGGACACGGAACTCACGTCGCCGGCACAGTCGCCCAAGCCACCAATAACGCCTATGGTGTCGCTGGAGTGGCTTATGAAGCCAGTCTGATGCCCTTAAAAGTCTTAAATGCCGACGGTTCAGGAACAGTAGCCGACATTGCCGAAGCCATCAAATTTGCGGCTGATAACGGTGCAGACATCATTAACATGAGCTTAGGTGGTGGTGGTGCCAGCCAACTCATGGAAGATGCTATTAAATACGCCCACAACAAAGGTGTAACCATTATCGCCGCCGCCGGCAATGAAGACACCAACGGCGTGAGCTATCCCGCCCGTTATGATCATGTTATCGGTGTTTCCGCCTTTGGACCAGACGGTGAAAGGGCATCCTATTCTAACTATGGTGCAGGTGTAGATATTTCTGCCCCTGGAGGGAGTGAAACCGGGACAATTCTCCAAGAAACTATCAATGAACAAGGTGAAGGCGTATTTCTCGGACTCCAAGGCACAAGTATGGCTTCTCCCCACGTTGCGGGTGTAGCAGCATTAATCAAAGCCTTGGGAATCAAAGAACCCGACGAAATTTTGCAAGTTCTCCAACAGTCAGCTAGAGTCATTCAAGACGACGGTTTGAACTATTATGGGGCTGGACAACTCAACGCCGAAGCAGCAGTTAAACTAGCCAGCGACGGTATCATTAGTGTTCCCGACTTTTTCCGGTGGTTGCGAGAACAAGGCTATCTAAATCCTGGCTTTTGGATAGATGGCGGAGCGATCGCTTTAGTCCCTAAAATATTTATGGTAGTAGGTTCTTATCTCCTGGCTTGGTTTTTACGAACCTACTTCCCCTTCGCTTGGAGTTGGTCTCTATCTGGCGGTTTAATTTTCGGCAGTTCTGGTTTATTCTTCCTCAAAGGATTTTATATCTTTGATCTTCCCCAATGGCCTTTCCGAATTTTAGGTAGTTCCATTCCCGAATTAGGCAACACCTTACAGGGAACAGACGCACTAAATCCGCTTTTTGCCAGCGTCTTAATTCCCTTTGTGTTAATAGCCTTATTTTTAGGACATCCCACTGGGAAATGGTTTGCCATTGGTGTAACTTTAGGAATGACAGCTTTCCTCACAGTTAGCGCTGTTTATGATCCTGCCGTTTGGGGTTTAGGAAATAGCAACCTAGCCAGAATCTTCCTCCTCGTCAATGCTTTACTTTGCTACGGACTAACCCGGTTAGCATTAAAAAAAGACGGACAAATAGCTTACAGCAAATTGTCATCAAACCCGTAACAAAAACCCCACCCCCAACCCCTCCCCGCAAGCGATGAGGGGGCTAAGATGTACCTTATATGATTGGAAATCGCTGTAATTGGGTAATGGGTAATGGGTAATTGGTAATTGGTAATTGGGAAAAAAGTTTTATATATTCCCTCTTATCTCTTGCCTCTTACCTCTTACCTCTTGCCTCTTGCCTCTTGCCTCTTACCTCTTGCCTCTTACCTAACAACCGACAAATGACTATTACAACCACTGGTACTATCGAACGTCGAAATATTGGACTTGGTGCTTGGGCTTTCGTAACCGAAGATGGTGTTACCTACGAAATCCCTAAAAGTGCCGATAAAACCTTACTCAAAGCCGGACAAAAAGCCAAAATTACCGGAAAAATCCGAGAAGACTTAATGACAGCAGCAATGATTGGTTCTGTTTTAGAAATTCATTCCTTTGAAGTAATAACATAATTTAGTGTTGCTGATATCCTGCGTGGCGTAGCCATATTGAGGTATGAAATTCCCAAATTGAACCTTTAAAACTCAAACCTCAGTGCGCCTTTGCGCCTTTGCTCGAAACCCAAATCTAATTCTCCTATGCACACAAACCTCCCAGAAATTCTCCGTCACCGTCGCCAAAAACTCGCAGAAATCATAGACTTACCCGCCGTTCTCTGGTCAGGTAGTAGCAGTCCCCGCAACTTCCCCGCTAATACCTTCCCCCACCGCGCCAATAGCCATTTCCTTTACTTCGCCGGAATTTCTCTCGAAAACGCCGCCATTCGCCTAGAAAGTGGCAAGCTACAACTATTTATAGATGACCCCCACCCCAGTAGTGCCCTCTGGCATGGAGAAACCCCAAATCGTGAAGAAATCGCCGCCAAAATAGGCGCAGATGAAGCCAAAACAATGGCAGAATTAGCAAATTACTTAGAAAACGTGGCGACCTTGCCAGTACAAGATGCAACTACTTGGACACAGCAAACCCAACTTTTAGATAGATTCATTTTACCAAAAACTCAACTGGAAGGCATTGATTTAGAACTAGCGCAAGCCATTGTTTCTCTGCGGCTTACCCATGATGCGGCAGCATTGATAGAATTACGTAAAGCAGCGGTCGTGAGTGTCACAGCACACAAGGCAGGAATGGCAGCAACATCTTCAGCTAAACAAGAATCAGAAGTCCGTGCCGCAATGGAAGCAGTGATTATGGCTCAGAACATGACCACTGCTTACACCAGTATTGTTACAGTTCATGGTGAAGTTTTACACAATAATCATTATTACCACTCCTTGCAACCAGGAGATTTACTTTTAGCCGACGTGGGTGCGGAAACCCAGACAGGTTGGGCGGCTGATATTACCCGCACTTGGCCTGTTTCTGGTAAGTTTTCATCAACCCAAAAAGACATTTATGATATTGTTTTAGCTGCCCATGATGCTTGTATTCAAAACATCGCCCCTGGTGTAGAATATGCAGAAATTCATCTATTAGCAGCCACTATAATTGCTGAAGGTTTAGTAGATTTAGGAATTTTGCAAGGTAAACCAGAAGATTTAGTAAAAATGGATCTTCATGCTTTATTTTTTCCTCACGGAATTGGACATCTTTTAGGTTTAGATGTTCATGATATGGAAGATTTGGGAGACATCGCCGGTTATGATCAGGGCAGAAGCAGAAGTAGCCGTTTTGGTTTAAGTTATTTACGATTAAATCGTCCCTTACGTCCAGGGATGTTAGTCACAATTGAACCAGGATTTTATCAAGTTCCGGCAATTTTAAATGATCCAAAAACTCGGTCTCAATATCAATATTTAGTCAATTGGGAACGTTTAGAACAATTTGCAGATGTGCGAGGTATGCGCATAGAAGATGATGTCTTAGTTACAGAATCAGGGAGTGAAGTTTTAACCGCCGCATTACCAACTCAAGCCAGTGCGATCGAAGATTTATTAAATGCCAATTATTTGTACCTACATTGAGAGGATAATATAAGTTATTTGTATGGGATTTTGGCAAAAAAGATTTTTATCAATAAACAGGGGTCTATTCTCATGATTATTGGGAATATTGTCAATAATTCAACAATCCTTTAATCCGGGTGTTAAATGTCCACATATTGTCTGACTCAGGATATCCAGGATTGGGGCGAAGCGTGGCGTAGCCATATCAGGATAGTTTAGGTAATGATAATATCACAATCCTGTACATCCTAAAATCCTGTAAATCCTGATTCAGACAATCCAAAAGTTTACTATATATGCGCGAACAGATTCCTACTCGTAACATAAGCATAATCCAATTATCGCATCTTGTCAAGTCTTGACATGAAGAATCATGGAAAAAGTAAAAATCTCCACCGCAAACCAACATTCTGTAAATCCCAAAATCCTGTACATCCTGATTCTGACAATCCACAACCCTATATATATGCGCGAATAGATTTCTACTCTTAACATAAGTGTAAACCAAGATTTTCGCCTTGTCAAGTCTGGAAGAAAATTAAATTGTCCCCAGCTTGGTGAGAAAAGAATTTAGAAAGGGCAAATATCGGATATGATTCTGGGATATCCTTAGATAGAAAGGATATTGGCGAAATTAAAGTAGAATGAAGCTGGCAGCAAGAGTAAGTCAGGTAACACCCTCCATCACCTTAGCCATCGCAGCTAAAGCTAAGGCTATGAAAGCCGAGGGGATAGATGTTTGTAGTTTTAGCGCAGGTGAACCGGATTTTGACACCCCAGAGCATATCAAAGCCGCAGCCGCAAAGGCTTTAGATGAAGGTAAAACCAAGTATGGTCCGGCCGCTGGTGAACCAAAATTACGGGAAGCGATCGCACACAAGCTAAAACATGATAATGGTCTTAATTATAAGGCGGAGAACATCCTTGTCACCAATGGCGGTAAGCATTCTCTGTATAATTTGATTGTGGCATTAATTGACCCGGGTGATGAGGTGATTATTCCCTCACCCTACTGGTTAAGTTATCCCGAAATGGTGACATTAGTTGGTGGTAAGTCAGTGATTGTGGAAACAGATGCTTCCACTGGCTACAAAATCACCCCAGAACAGCTAAAAAAAGCTATTACCCCAAAAACAAAGTTATTTGTCCTTAACTCCCCTTCTAACCCCACAGGGATGGTATATACGCCAGAGGAAATCAAAGCTTTGGCTAAGGTAATAGTTGATGCGGATATTTATGTTGTCTCTGACGAGATTTATGAAAAGATTCTCTATGATGGTGCAGAACATATCAGCATAGGTTCTTTAGGTGAGGAAATCTTTTCTCGCACCTTAATCAGTAGCGGTTTCGCTAAGGGTTATTCTATGACTGGTTGGCGTTTGGGTTATTTAGCCGGACCTGTGGAAATTATCAAAGCCGCCAGCACCATCCAAGGACATAGTACATCAAATGTGTGTACTTTTGCTCAATATGGAGCGATCGCTGCTTTGGAAAGTTCCCAAGACTGTGTAGAGGAAATGCGTCAAGCTTTTGCTAAACGTCGTCAGGTGATGTTTGAAAGACTCAACGCCATTCCGGGTTTGAGTACAGCTAAACCAGACGGTGCTTTTTATCTCTTCCCAGATATCAGCAAAACCGGTTTGAAATCCCTGGAATTTTGCAACGCTATCCTAGAATCCCATCAAGTTGCACTGATTCCCGGTGTCGCTTTTGGTGCTGATAAAAATATTCGTCTTTCCTATGCTACGGATATGGAAACGATTGAAAAGGGAATGGATAGATTAGAGAAATTTGTCCGTTCTCAAATTTAATAGGTAATTGGTGATTGGTAATAGATAATTGGTAATTGGTAATATTATTTGCTTGTCTATTCCCTATTCAACAAACCCATCTCCTTTAAACCCTGATGAAGTCGTTGTGCTTCTTCAGGGTTATTTAGTTCATGCAGACAAATAGCATATTCAAAAGCCTCTAAACTATTTTCGACATCACCAATTTTCAACAGTACCACCCCTAAATTTTGATAAGCTTCTGCATAATCAGGATTCAAATTAATGGCATTATTATAGGCATCAATAGCTTCACTAAATAACCCCATAGCTTTACATACCATGCCTAAATTATAATAACCAATTACAAAATTAGGATCAATTTTTATGGCTGTTTCATAAGCAATTTTTGCCTCTGGTAAGTCGCCGATATTTTTCAATAAATTCCCTAAATTATTGTATCCTCCTAATTTCAAAAGGGGATAGATGGGCAATTTTACCGCAGCTTGATAATGAGAAATAGCTGAAGGTAAATCTTTTAAGTTTGTATAACCAATTCCTAAATGATAATGCAATTCATATAAAATATCATAATTTATATCTTCATCAAAATCAACTGTAACTTTCTGTGGTCGCAAAATTTTCAATTTATTTAATGGTTTTTCTTCTTGATTAACCTGATTACCAATTAATTGATTTAATCCTCGATTTAATAACTCCATACCCCCATTAATTTTCCCCATTTGCATATACAAAGCTCCCAATTTACTGCATACATAAGCATCATTGGGGTGACTGGAAAAAAACTCTTCCATTGAGGCTGCGGCTTTAGCATATTTATTCTGTTCATTAATTACAGCTTTTTGATAACCTGTATGGAGAATTGCTACTCCTGGTAAATAACCGATTTGCCAATGTGGTTCTTGAGTGAGAATTGCGGTGACACTATCATCAATTAAAGCATGATAAGGGCGATCAAAATATATATCTGGATGATTGCGAAATAGTCGAGAAACCAGAGAATAAGGTGATTGTGTTGAACCAACTTCTTGACGGACTAGATTAATTACTAGATATTCTTCTTTGCTAACAACTGATTTGAGTAAGGGGATAATTTCATATGTCAAAGTTTCATCAGCATCTAAAACTAAAATCCAATCACCCGTCACATATTTTAAAGCCTCATTTCGAGCCGAACTAAAGTTATTATTCCAGGGAAAATGATGTACTTTAGCTCCAAATTGTTGAGCGACTTGGGGTGTTTTGTCAGTTGAACCCGTATCGAGAACTACAATTTCATCAACAAAATTATTAACACTTCCCAAACATTTTGGCAAAGTAGTTTCCTCATTTTTTACAATCATGCAGAGACTGATTTTCATCTGGTAACACTATAGTATTTACAACTGTGGTCAATAATACAGCAGGAGTCAAGACTCAATACAATTCAGTTAAGAAACTTTTCTTCTCTCTGTGTCCTCTGTGCCTCTGTGGTTCGTATCTCTGAAAAAATATATTTAAACAGGATGGAAATAATCATAAATATCTTGCGCTAACCGTGAACCAATTCCGGGAACTTCAGCTAATTGTGTAGTTGTAGCTTCACGAATATAATCAAGAGAGCGAAAATGCGCTAATAGCAACTTTTGGCGATTTTGTCCTAAACCGGGAATTTCATCCAAATGAGATCGCTTTAGTTTATCACTTCTTTGTTGACGATGAAAACTGACAGCAAATCTATGAGCTTCATCTCGCAGTCTTCGTAATAACTGGACTCCTGGTTGTTCTGAGTCTGTTTCTAAAGGTTTTGATGAGTGGGGTAAAAAGATTTCTTCTCGTTTTTTGGCTAAACTGACAACCCGCAAATCTGCGAATAGATTCATTTCCGTTAAAATCCCCACAACGGCAGATAGTTGACCTTTACCACCATCAATCATAATTAAATCAGGCCAGTCAGTATTACCTAATCTTGCTAATTTCGGATCTTCAATATATTTACGAAATCTTCTCTTAATAACTTCTGCTAAACTGGCGAAATCATCGGAATGACCAATTGTGATATCAGGATTTTTAATTTTATAATGTCGGTAATATTGTTTGGCTGGTAAACCATCAATAAATACGACTTGAGAACCTACTGCATTAGTTCCTTGAATATGAGAGATATCATATCCTTCAATGCGTTTGGGTAAATCTGGTAAGTCGAGAATGGTGGCTATATCTTGGGTTGCTTGTAAATTACTATCACCCAATTTTTGCATTTTTTGTAATTCATATTGGGCATTTTTTTCGACCATTTCTATTAATTCTGCCTTACTTTGTCGCAAAGGATTGAAAATTGTCACTTTTCTGCCTTTGCGTTCTGTTAGAATAGCGGACAAAATTTCACTATCTGGTAAATCATGCTGTACTAAGACCTCGCTGGGAATTTCTACACTTTCTGCTGTTTGATAATGTTCCTCTAAAACTCGTCGTAAAATTGCTCCGGGTTCAGGGTGGGAGTCAGCAACAAAAGCCAAGCGTCCCACTAATTGACCGGCGCGAATTTGGAATAATTGAATGTAGGCGTGTTGATCATCGGCGGCTAAAGCGATCGCATCTCGTGATACTGTATCATCAGGTAAGGATACTTTTTGAGCCGCATGGAGGGATTTTAAAGCTGCAATTTGATCACGGATTTTTGCCGCAGTTTCAAAATTCAATTCTGCTGCTGCTGTTTCCATTTGTACTGTTAAAATATCAATTAGTTCCTGAGTTCTGCCTTGAAAAACCATCGCTACTTTTTGGACAATTTTTGCATATTCAACCGGGGAAACTAATTTTTGACAAACACCAGGACAACGACCAATATCATAATTTAAACAGGGACGATCTTTAAATAAAGGTTGTGGTCTTTGTCGTAAAGGAAAAATCTTTTTACACAAATGGACAATTTCTCGTAATAAACCGGAATCTGTATAAGGACCGTAATATTTATCTTTGGCTTTTCCTAATTGACGTTTGCGGGTAATGAAAATGCGCGGATATTCATCTGACCAAGTAATGCACAGATAAGGATATTTTTTATCATCTTTGAGTAAGACGTTAAAATATGGCTGATGCTGCTTAATTAAATTGGCTTCTAGGGCTAATGCTTCAGCTTCGGTATCAGTGACAATAAATTCAATTTCTGTCACCAACTTAACCATTGTGTTAATCCGTTCCGTCTTGTTGGTGGAGTCGCGGAAATAGGAACGGACACGAGAACGCAATTTACGAGATTTACCTATATATATTAGGCGATCGCTGCCATCCCGCAACAAATAAACCCCCGGTTCTGGGGGAATTTCTCCCAGCCGATTTTCTAACCGTTCTGGGTTCTTATACAGTGGTAAGATTTGCTCAGATGTAGTCACAAATGTATTTTATATAACTTCACTATTTACCTGTCTTGATTTTAAACCATAAATTAAAAATACTATAGCTGCTATATCATAACCTTAGATAAGTAAACACACTCCATAGGAAGATGCAGAGAAATAAAAGTAGATTTACATTAATCCTGGTGTGTCGAATAACTGCTTTTTATGAGGGTTTAGCATGAAGCTAAACCTTTTTTTATCAACCCACATTCCCCACTTCATTAGAAAAAATTAGGTATGGAGACTTATGCTAGACCTATTCAACAACATCAGGATAAGTACCCACGTCAGAGTAATTTTAGCTGACCCAAAGGCTACCTTGTTTACCTTTTGTCCGCCTTAGTTGCCTTCATTCAAGTGTGAAATACGACTGTCATGAGGGGGAGAAAGGCGAGGAGAAAAATCCGCCAGGATGGTAATTGTGCTGCTGATATTGGTTCAGGTGGTGTTAATAAGGCTTCAATTCTTTGTTCCAAGCGATCGCCTGTCCCCAACGCCGCACAACAAATATCTGAGATTGTGGAGTTTTTGCTAACGACCAATAGCAATGATTCTGCTAATATTAAAGGATCTACTTGGGATGCAGCATAACTATCGGCCCGTAATTCTCGCAAAACTAACAATTCTTGCCATAAAGGCTCGGTATTTGGCAACCAAGCGGTACAAGAACGCATCCAGCCCAGCCAAAAGAACCAAAACGTATCCCTATACTGATAATGCCCTTGTTCGTGGGCTAAAACACTTTCTAGATGGGCTGGAGAGAGAATTTGTAGTAGTCCGTGACTAACGACTAATTCAGGTTGCCAAAAACCCATTTGTCCCGCAAATAAAGCTTGAGTTTCTAGGAGTCGGGCAGATTTACCATCTAGGGTAATTTGGGGGCATTCACGGGCGGATTGAATGGATTTCCAGCCCCCAAATGCTAGTTTGATACCGAAGATATTAAAAAATCCCAGAAAAATTAAGGCCAGGAGATAGCTAAAAGAGTCGGTATACATTCCGCCCATTTTTCCCTGAGTCCCCATACAGACTACAGCGGTAACTGTCATGAAGATGAGTAAGGGGGGAAAAAGGAATAAAAATAGGGTTTTTTGCCAGCGTAAATACCAATTTCCCTGGGGAATTTTGCCAAAAAATCGCAACCACCAAGCAATGGTAACAGCGATGATCATCATCAGTAAGTGCATAATGTTACTTTTCTCCTCTAGCTTCCCGTGCAGCTTGGATGCGTTTAGCGATCGCTTCGATTTGGTCACTAGCAGCTTGATCTAAACTATCAGCAAATGCCGCAATCACATCAGGATTTCCCACCGCTAAAAATCGCTGTAATTGATCATGTGCCTTAATTACCTCTGCTTGTTGTTTAGTCAGTAAAGGCTGCCAATAAAAGGCCTTTCCTTGTTTATTGCAAGCTAACCAGCCTTTTTCCGTCAACCGACGGAGAACTGTAGTTACGGAGGTATAAGCCAATTCGCGGTTAGGATCAGCTAAAATGCGATCGTGTACATCTTTGACAGTAACAGAACTCAGTTCCCAGACGATATTGAGAATTTCTGCTTCCAATGGACCAAGGGACATTTGTTTGGGGCGGTAATCAGGTAAAGGAGCCATATTGATAATTGAAGATGTCATCTGGATTTTATCGCTTCCAGAATGGGTTAGACCCAATAATTTGCAAAAAACAAATTTTCTCTCATATTTCAATTATGTCTTATCCCCCTACGCTCTCCCCTGAGAGTTCTTATATTCGCCCTGCTCGACGCGGAAAGCATAAAATATTCATTGGTATGGCTCCGGGTGTGGGAAAAACTTACAGAATGCTAGAGGAAGCACATCAACTGCAACAAGAAGGTATTGATGTTGTTATTGGCATGATCGAAACTCATGGACGCAAAGATACTGCTGTCAAAGCTATAGGATTAGAAGTAGTTCCGAAAAAAGCCAATCTTCATAAAAATATCAACCTCCAAGAAATGGACACAGAGGCAATTTTAAAACGTTCTCCCCAATTGGTATTAGTTGATGAATTAGCACATACAAATATTCCTGGTTCACCTAGAGAAAAACGCTATCAAGATGTGGAATTGATTTTAGCAGCCGGCATAGATGTTTACTCTACTGTGAATATTCAACATTTAGAAAGTTTGAATGATTTAGTAGCCGGAATTACGGGTGTCGTCGTCCGAGAACGCATTCCAGATCGATTGCTGGATGAAGCTGATGCTGTGGTTGTCATTGATGTCACTCCAGAAACTTTAGAAGAACGGTTACGGGAGGGTAAAATTTATGCTGCTAATAAAATTGAGCAGTCTTTAGAAAACTTTTTTCAACGTCGTAACCTCATTGCTTTGCGAGAATTAGCATTAAGAGAAGTTGCAGATACAGTTGAGGAAGAGGCAAATACTTCCATCTCTCCTGGACAAATTCGCACTGTTCATGAACGAGTTTTGATATGTGTATCTACCTATCCAAATTCGATTCAATTATTACGGCGGGGGGCGCGAATTGCTAATTATATGAATGCCAAGTTATATACTGTATTCATTGCCGATCCTGAACGATTTTTGACTAAAGAAGAAAGTTTACATATTCATACTTGTGAGAAACTATGCCGAGAATTTGGTGGTGAATTTCTTCATGTTAAAAGTAACAATGTCGCTCAAGCGATCGCCAAAGTTGCCGCTACTAATCATATCACCCAAATAGTCATCGGCGAAAGTCAACAACCTCGATGGAAAAGATTTTTTAAACGCTCTTTCACACAACGTTTACTAGAGTTAATTAGAGATCAGCACATAGATTTACATATTATCGCCACAGAGAAATAAATTTTAATATTTCTTAATCTATCTTAGATAAGATGCAATTTTTTTCTTTTTTGGATAGTGTAAATGTTAAATCTTAATTGCCAAATTTTTGATCTATAAATCCAGGAATTGCAGTTAGACAAAGTGTAAAATTTAATTACGAAACTATGCCATAAAAGGCTTTTACTCCCGACTTCCGCTGTACAATTGTTGGTGGACATTAAAGATGATTTTACCCAACATTAACCTAAAAGCCGAATATACTCATTATCATTAGTTAGCAAGCTAACATCGAGGTGTATATGTTTAACAAAATTTTAGTCGCAGTGGATCGCTCAGAGATGAGTATAAAAGTTTTTGAGCAAGCCTTATCTTTAGCCAAGATCACATCTGCAAATTTAATGTTATTGCACGTTTTATCACAGGAAGAAGAAGGCAGTCCAGAGGCGCTGGTTTTCCCCAATATTGATTACTATCCTGGCTGGAACGAGCAAAGTTTTAAATTATACCAAGAGCATTGGGAAAAATTTAAAAACGAAGGCTTACAAATGTTACAGTCATGGAGTGCCCAAGCTAATACATCCGGTGTGAATACGGAATTCACACAAAATACTGGTAGTCCAGGACGAATGATTTGTGAATTAGCCACTGACTGGAATGCTGACTTAATTATTATGGGACGACGGGGACGTTCTGGACTAGCAGAATTTTTTCTCGGTAGTGTGAGTAATTATGTTTTACATCATGCACCTTGTTCTGTGCAGATTGTTCATGTTCCTATAAATTCCCCAGCGGTAAATGTTTCTTCAGCAGCTACTGCGGTTAGTAACTAAATAAAGCTGCATAGAATCCGATTTCCAGAATTATTAAACGCAGATGAACGCAGATAAAGAGGGATGAATTAATGGATTGGCGTTGGAGAATTGAGGTATGAAAGTCAAACATTCCATCTCTCAAACTCTTACTCTCTGCGCCTCTGCGCCTCTGCGTGAAAAAAATTATCATCGCCGATTTTATGATTCTGTGCAGCCTTAAATCAAGTTGGTCTGTGAAAAAATATGAAAAGATCAGTTCCACCTTCTTCAACTCATCCCAGTGGAGACAAGCGTTTAAAAATATTGGACGCAACTATTAAGCGTAATCAATATCAACAAGATGCACTTATTGAAATTCTACATCGGGCTTCTGAGCTATTTGGTTATTTAGAACTGGATTTATTGCTTTACATTTCCCATAGTCTGAAGTTACCACCTAGTCGGGTTTATGGGGTGGCTACTTTCTATCATTTGTTTTCCCTCGCACCGAAAGGGGTTCATAACTGTGTGGTTTGTACGGGTACAGCTTGTTATGTTAAAGGCTCAACGGCAATCTTAACAAATGTGGAACAGTTTACGCAAATTCACGCAGGAGAAACTACCGCCGATGGTCAAATTTCTTTGATGACAGCTAGATGTTTGGGGGCTTGTGGAATTGCCCCTGCGGTAGTGTTTGATGGCACTGTTTTAGGTAATCAAACCCCGGAATCGGTTTGCGAAAAAGTGGGAGAATGGTGACAAAATGGAACTAAATGAATTATTAGAAATTGCCCAAAAGGAACTTTCTCAACGGAAATCTCTGCAAATTCGCTGTTGTACTGCTGCGGGTTGTCTCTCTTCTGATTCTCAAGCTGTGAAGGACAATCTGGAAGCATCTGTGAAAGCTGCGGGGTTAGAAGATACTGTGCAAGTTGCTAGTGTGGGTTGTATGCGTCTATGTTGTCAGGGACCATTGGTACAGGTGGAAAACTGGGAAAATCCCCCCGCATCAAAATTGTATCAAAAAGTTACCCCAGAAAATGCAGCGGCAATTATGGCGGGGGTCAAGGGAGAAGTGACAAATTTACAGGAGGGTGATTTAAATCAGCCATTTTTTAGCCGTCAATTACCAATTGTCCTAGAAAACAGCGGTAAAATTGACCCCGAACGCATTCAAGCTTACATTGCGGCTGATGGTTATCAAGCCCTTTACCAAGTGCTGCGGGAAATGAAACCCAGTCAGGTAATAGAAACTATTACTAAAAGTGGTTTAAGGGGACGCGGTGGTGCTGGTTATCCCACTGGTTTAAAATGGGGAACGGTGGCAAAATCCATTGGTGAGAAGAAGTTTGTAATTTGTAATGCTGATGAGGGTGATCCTGGTGCATTCATGGATAGGAGTGTATTAGAAAGTGACCCCCATCGAGTTCTGGAAGGGATGGCGATCGCTGCCTACTCTATTGGTGCAAATCAAGGCTATATTTATGTTAGGGCAGAATATCCCATTGCTATTAAACGTCTAGAAAAGGCAATTCATCGAGCCCAACACTTAGGACTTTTAGGTTCACAAATCTTTGATTCTCCCTTTGATTTTAAAGTCGAAATCCGCATTGGTGCGGGTGCTTATGTATGCGGTGAAGAAACGGCGTTAATGGCTTCCATTGAGGGTAAACGTGGTGTCCCCCATCCCCGTCCCCCATACCCGGCGGAATCGGGTTTATGGGGCTATCCAACGTTAATTAACAACGTGGAAACCTTTGCCAATATTGCCCCGATTATTCGTAAAGGTGCAGATTGGTTTGCTAACATTGGCATTGGTAAAAGCAAAGGCACAAAGGTATTTGCGTTAGCGGGAAACATCCGCAACACGGGTTTAATTGAAGTCCCAATGGGAACGTCTTTACAGGAAATTGTCGAGGACATGGGCGGAGGTGTTCCCGACAATGGTATTGCTAAAGCAGTACAAACCGGCGGACCTTCAGGGGGATGTATTCCTGCGTCAGCTTTTGCTACACCTGTAGATTATGAATCTTTAACTGCTTTGGGTTCAATGATGGGTTCGGGCGGGATGATTGTCATGGATCAAACTACAAATATGGTAGATGTCGCCCGCTTTTTCATGGAATTTTGTATGGATGAATCTTGCGGTAAGTGCATTCCTTGTCGTGTGGGAACTGTGCAATTACACGGTTTATTAACAAAGATTAGTCAAGGAAAAGGTTCACTCGCAGATTTGGATTTGTTGGAGGAACTTTGCGACATGGTAAAACACACTAGCTTATGTGGTTTAGGACAGTCTGCACCAAATCCAGTTTTTAGCACTTTGCGATATTTTCGAGATGAATATTTGTCATTAGTCAGGGAAACTGTCTGAATCAGGATTTCCAGGATTAAAGGATTTTCAGGATTAAGAATTACCAATTACCAATTACCCATTACCAAATTACTATGACTGTAAAAACCTTAACAATAAATGGGGAATTGATTAGCGCTCGTGAGGATGAAACCTTACTAGAAGCAGCGCAGGAAGCTAGTATTCATATTCCTACATTATGCCATTTAGAAGGTGTGGGTGATATTGGTGCTTGTCGTTTATGTTTAGTGGAAATTGCGGGAAGTAATAAATTACAACCTGCTTGCGTGACGAAAGTTACAGAAGGAATGGAGGTGAATACAAATAGCGATCGCTTACAAAAATACCGGCGCACAATTATCGAAATGTTATTTGCCGAAGGTAATCACATTTGCTCAGTTTGTGTTGCTAATGGGAACTGTGAATTACAAGATTTAGCCATAGAAATGGGTATGGATCATCTCCGCTTAGAATATCAAAATCCTCAGCGAACAGTTGACACTTCCCATCATCTTTTTGGCATAGATCATAATCGTTGTGTGCTTTGCACTCGCTGTATTCGTGTCTGCGATGAAATTGAAGGCGCACATACTTGGGATATGGCAGGAAGAGGCTCAAAATCTCATGTAATTACTGATTTAAATCAACCTTGGGGAACTTCTCAAACCTGTACTTCCTGCGGTAAATGCGTGAATGCCTGTCCCACAGGAGCATTATTTGATAAAGGTGCAAGTGTCGGTGAAATGAAACATGATCGGGGCAAAATTGAATTTTTAGTAACTGCACGACAGAAAAAACAATGGAATTTTTAGTCATTAGTCATTAGCATAATTTAAAATGAAATCTCATGTTACTGCATATTCAACAAATGTTTAAGCGAATTCTCTTAGTGGGAATATTGACAACCTTGATATTCCTTGGTTTAGCAAATCTATCATCTGCAAAAGTAATTGCTGCTGTAACTCAAATAGGAAAACCACCCGAAGAAACTATTTACCGATCACAAGTGAAATTAGATGATCAATCAGGAAAAGTCTGGCAAGTTGTATTATTTAAACAAGTGTATTTAGATCAACCATCTAATATCAATCTTCGCCTAGTTGGTTTTCCTGGTTCTGCGGAATTAATTCATCCTCAACCATTAAGAATTACTACCAATACAGGTAAACTTTGGAATGCTAATGATATATTTTTAGATACAGCCCCAGCACCAACTGTTGGTCAATATGATTTGACAGAGATATTACCTCAATTACCTCCCGAATCTCTAACTTTATCTATCCCCATTTCTGGTAAAAAATTCATTAATATCGCAGTTCCGATTCATGTTGTCAAAGAATGGCAATCATTAATTTCAACTGAAAACTAAAGAGGTAAAAAATGACTAAAATCAAATTAGCAACAGTCTGGTTAGGTGGGTGTTCTGGTTGTCATATGTCCTTCCTTGATTTGGACGAATGGTTAATAGATTTAGCCGCACAAGTAGATATAGTTTATAGTCCCTTAGCTGATATTAAGGAATATCCCGAAGGTGTAGATATCGTATTAGTTGAAGGAGCTATAGCTAATGAAGAACATTTAGAATTAATTTACAAAATCAGAAACCGAACTAAAACAATAATTTCCTTTGGAGATTGTGCTGTTACTGGTAATGTTACCGCTTTACGTAATCTTGCAGGTGGTGCTGAACCAGCCCTACAATTAGCTTATATTCAAGAAGCCGATATTAATCAACAGATTCCCAATTCACCAGGAATTGTTCCCCCTTTACTAGATACAGTTGTCCCTGTGCATAAGGTCGTACCAGTTGATATTTATTTACCTGGTTGTCCCCCTTCAGCACCTCGGATTCGTGCCGCACTTGAACCACTATTAAAAGGAGAAACCCCGCAAATTGTCGGCAGGGAAATGATTAAATTTGGTTAATTAGTAATTATAACCAAATAAATATCTTCTTCCTTCCTCCTGACTCCTATTTTTTCGAGGTAAATTATGTTAACAGCAGCAGATGTAATGACCAAAGATGTGGCAATGATTCGCAGTTCAGCCACAGTCAAAGAAGCAGTTGATTTAATGAAAGCAAGAGATTGGAGAGCATTAATTGTAGATCGTCGTCATGAACAAGATGCTTATGGAATAATCACAGAAAGCGACATTGTTTATAAAGTCATTTCCTATAGCAAAGATCCAAATAAAATCCGTGTTTATGAAATTATGACTAAACCTTGTATTGTCGTTAATCCAGAATTAGGTTTAGAATATGTAGCCAGATTATTTGCTAATCATCATCTCCGCCGTGCGCCTGTAATTAGTGGTAAATTATTAGGAATAATCTCACTTACTGACATCTTAGCCAGAAGTAGTTGTTTAGAACAACCGCGTTCATTCTTATTAGAACAAGAATTACAAGATGAAATTAAAAAAGCTCGGATTGTTTGTGCCGAAAAAGGCATCAATTCCACAGAATGTGCAGCCGCTTGGGATGTGGTAGAAGAAATTCAAGCGGAAATTGCCCACCAACTCGCTGAAAAACCTCTGAAAACTGCCTTTGAAGATTACTGTGATGAATATCCCGAATTAGCAGAATCGAGAATTTATGATTTGTAATTAATATCCGTAGGTTGGGTAGAACAAAGTGTATCCCTTACGGGAGCTGTAGGCATAACCCAACAAAATCTTTGATAATGTTGCGGAAATGTTGGGTTTCCTTGCGTCAACCCAACCTACAATTTTATATGATTACCAATCACCAATTAATTATGAAAACAATCATTATTGACCCAGTTACTCGCATTGAAGGACACGCGAAAATTAGTATTTATTTAGATGATGAAGGTCAAGTAAATGATGCTAGATTTCATGTTACAGAATTTCGTGGGTTTGAGAAATTTTGTGTCGGTCGTCCGTTTCCAGAAATGCCAGGAATTACGGCGAGAATTTGTGGTATTTGTCCAGTCAGTCACTTATTAGCATCAGCCAAAACAGGGGATAAAATATTAGCCGTTACAATCCCCAAAACAGCCTCTCAATTACGCCGTTTGATGAATTTAGGGCAAATTATCCAATCTCATGCCCTCAGCTTCTTTCACCTCAGCGCACCAGACCTATTATTAGGCATGGATAGCGAACCCGAAAACCGCAATATTTTTGGTTTAATTGCTGCCGAACCGGAATTAGCCAGAGGTGGAATCCGTTTACGGCAATTTGGACAAGAAATCATTGAATTATTAGGAGGGAGAAAAATTCATCCTTCCTGGGCTATTCCTGGTGGAGTTCGTGACCCTTTAACCGTAGAAAATCGCACCCACATTCAGCAAAAAATTCCTGAAGCCAAAGCCACTGTCATTAATGCCATAGCTTTATTTAAAAGCTTATTAAAAACTTACGAAAAAGAAGCAAAAACCTTTGGTAATTTTCCGAGTTTATTCATGGGTTTAGTCAGTGCTGAAGGTTTATGGGAAACCTATGATGGACATATCCGGTTTGTTGATAGTGGCGGAAATATTGTTGCTGATAAACTTGACGCTGCGAACTATCATGAATTTATTGGTGAAGCAGTCCAAGCAGATTCTTATTTAAAATCACCTTATTATCTGCCTTTAGGATATCCTGATACCACAGATCATTGTCGTTTAGATAGTGGAATGTATCGCGTCGGACCATTAGCTAGATTAAATATTTGTAATCAGATTGGCACACCTTTAGCAGATACAGAATTAAAAGAATTTCGTAGTTATGGAACCGGAACTGTTAAATCATCATTTTTCTATCATTATGCGCGGTTAATTGAAATTTTAGCATCAATTGAACATATAGAAATCATCCTTGATGATCCTAATATCCTATCAACTCGTCTCCGTGCGGAAGCTGGTATTAATTGCCTGGAAGCAGTTGGAGTTAGTGAAGCCCCAAGAGGAACATTATTCCATCATTATCAAGTTGATGAAAATGGTTTAATGTTAAAAGTAAATTTGATTATTGCTACTGGTCAAAATAACTTAGCCATGAATCGCACAGTTGCCCAAATTGCCCGTCATTTTATCCAAGGAGATCATATAAAAGAAGGAATGTTAAACCGAGTTGAAGCCGGAATTAGGGCTTTTGATCCTTGTTTGAGTTGTTCTACTCATGCAATGGGACAAATGCCTTTATTAATAGAAGTAGTAAATAATAATGGTGCTGTAATTAATCAAATTTATCGTCATTAAGTATTTAGATCCCCGACTTCTTTAAGAAGTCGGGGATCTGGGGATAGGTAAATTTGGCTATCGTCACAAATCAATTATTCTCCCTAATGAGTCTGTAAAATTGCCATCTTTCCCGGAATTAATCTTAGAATTAACTAAAGTATTTCCCGGAAAAAATTAAGTTATAAAATTAGAATTTGCAAAAATTGAGAAAATGTGCTATTTTAATTGTCAAGTGATAAGATAGGCAATTTGTAACAATTTACAAAAATACTAGTATAAAAATTAGCGGCTGATATAGCCGCACTAGTATCTATAGTTCACTCATATTTACACCTGCTGCAATAGGGTCAAAATCTGCGGGAAAATGGGTGCTACGATCATAATCTGCTTTTTCTAAATGCGTGCCTTCTAAATTAGCTTGACGCAAATTCGCGGAAAATAACATTGCTCCGCGTAAATCGGCATTTTGTAAATTAGCCTCACTTAAATCAGCAAAACTCAAATCACATCCTCGTAAATTTGTACCGCTAAGGTTGGCTTGACTCAAATCAGCATAGCTGAAATTAGAGCCTTTTAAATCCAAACTTTGTAAATTGGCATCACCCAATTCTGCTTTTTCAAAGTTTCTCTTTCCCATTGTATATTCTTCTACAATCCTAGCAGCACTATTAATTGGCTTTTGAAAATTAACTTCAGGCATAGAACAGCCTCACAATTTATCTGACAAGTTTAATGGTTTGATTAAAACCATCCAAATTTATAATATAACGAATAAGCAAGAAAATAAATGTCCTGTTCATATAAATTTGTTTTGGGAATTTTTGTGTTTTTTCATAAGTTACTCAGATTTTGCTCTTAGTTTCACATTTAAAATTAAGCTGAAACTAACTGTATGGAACAAAATTTATAGAATACTTGACCGCAGATAAACGCAGATAAGCGCAGATAAAGATGGATGAATTAAAAGGAGGAATAAAAATAAAAATGATGAAAACTACAATAGTGATTGGTTATGGAAATGAATTGTGTAGCGATGATGGTATTGGTTGTAGGGTAGCAAATATAGTTAATCTTTGGCATCTATCTCATGTCCAATCTTTAGCAGTTCACCAACTTACTCCAGAATTAGCAGCAAATTTGGCAAATGTCAATTTAGCAATTTTTGTAGATGCTAGTCTAAATGCAGAATTGCAAAATGTGCAAGTAGAATCTATACTGCCTAATGAATCTAGGATGACCATAGGACATAGCATTAAGCCTACATATCTTTTAGCTTTAACCAAATCTCTCTATGGTTATAGTCCAACAGCTTGGTTAATAACAGTACCAGGGGTTAACTTTGAATTAGGAGACAGTCTTTCACCAATAGCAGAACAGGGAATTAGTATAGCTTTAACAGAAATCATCAGCATTATTAATAAAGGATAAAAAATCCCATTTCTCTTCCTCTCTGCGACTCTGTGACTCTGCGTGAAACAAATTCATACCTTCATGCAGCAAAATCCAAAATAATTACAAATTTATAGGAGTATGTATGCCAACATCTACCCAAAGTGATAATATCGTCAATCCCCTAGATGGAATATTTATTCCCAAAACTGTAGCCGTAATTGGTGCTACTGAAAAACCCGGAAGTGTAGGACGAACTTTACTTTGGAACTTAATCACTAATCCCTTTGGAGGGACAGTTTTTCCGATTAATCCTCACCGTCATAGCGTATTAGGAATTAAAGCTTATCCGACTATTTTCGATGTTCCCGAAAAAATAGATTTAGCCATTATCGTTACACCGGCACAAACCGTCCCTCAAATTATATCTGATTGCGTTGATGCTGGAATCAAAGGAGCAATAATTATTTCCGCTGGTTTTAAAGAAGCTGGAGAAAAAGGTATTGCTTTAGAACAGGAAATTATCCAACAAGCACAAAGAGGAAAAATTAGAATTATCGGTCCTAATTGTTTAGGAGTCATGAATCCAATTTCTGGTTTAAATGCTACCTTTGCTAGTAAAATTGCGCGTCCGGGAAATGTTGGGTTTATTAGCCAAAGTGGGGCCTTATGTACAGCAATTCTGGACTGGAGTTTTCAAGAAAATGTAGGTTTTAGTGCCTTTATTTCTATTGGGTCAATGTTAGATATAAGTTGGGGTGATTTAATTTATTATCTTGGTGATGACCCCCAGACTAAAAGTATTGTAATTTATATGGAATCCATTGGGAATGCGCGTTCCTTCCTATCAGCAGCGCGAGAAGTGGCTTTAACAAAACCGATAATTGTGATTAAAGCTGGTCGGACACCAGCCGCAGCTAAAGCAGCCGCTTCTCACACAGGATCATTAGCAGGAAGTGATGCTGTTTTAGATGCAGCTTTTCGCCGTTGTGGGGTGTTACGAGTTAATAGTATTTCTGATTTATTTGATATGTCAGAAGTATTAGCAAAACAACCCCGTCCCCAAGGTCCCCGGTTAACAATTTTAACTAATGCTGGCGGTCCGGGAGTTTTAGCAACGGATACATTAATTGAAAGTGGGGGAGAGTTAGCAACAATTTCTCCAGAAATAATGACTTCTTTGAATGAAATTTTACCACCGCAATGGAGTCATAATAATCCGATTGATATTTTAGGGGATGCTGACCCCCAACGTTATACAAAAGCTTTAAAAATTGCAGCACAAGATCCCAATAGTGATGGTTTATTAGTAATTTTAACACCCCAATCAATGACAGATCCTAGCAAAATTGCTGAAGAATTAAAACCTTACTCACAAATGTCAAATAAACCGATTTTAGCTAGTTGGATGGGTGGTGCTGATATAGCTGAGGGAGGACAAATTCTTAACAATCAAGGTATTCCCACCTATGCTTATCCTGATACAGCCGCGCGAGTATTTAGTTATATGTGGAAGTCGAGTTATAACCTGCGCGGTATTTATGAAACTCCGGTTTTACCAACATTAATGTGTGATGTAAATACTCGCAACTGCGCTAAGGTGGAAAATATTATTCAAGCTGCAAAAACAGCAGGAAGAACAATTCTCACGGAATTTGAATCTAAGGAAATTTTAGCCGCTTACGGTATCCCTGTGGTAACTGGTTGCATTGCAGAAACTGTGGATAAAGCGGTTGAATGTGCAGAAAATCTAGGTTATCCGGTGGTTTTGAAACTTTATTCTCAGACAATTACCCATAAAACTGATGTGGGTGGTGTGCAATTAAATTTGCAAACTGCGGCATCGGTAAGACTCGCTTTTCAAAATATTGAAACATCGGTGAAAGAGAAGGCCAAAGCTGAAGACTTTCTTGGTGTTATGGTACAGAAAATGATTAAAACTGATGGCTATGAATTGATTATTGGTAGTAGTTTAGATCCCCAATTCGGACCAGTATTATTATTTGGTGCGGGAGGACAATTGGTAGAAGTTTTTCAAGATAGTTCTATTGCTCTTCCGCCTCTCAATACTACCCTAGCCCGACGGATGATGGAACAAACTAAAATTTACAAAGCTTTGCAAGGAGTCAGAGGCCGGAAAAGTATTGATGTTGCTGCTCTTGAACAATTAATGGTAGAATTTAGTCAATTAGTTGTGGAACAACCTGAGATTAAAGAAATTGATATAAATCCGTTGTTAGCTATTCCTCCTACTCCTATACATCCTGGAGGATTAATTGCTTTAGATGCCAGAATAGTTTTGCATTCTGCTGATATTCAAGAAAGTCAATTACCAAAATTGGCAATTCGTCCCTATCCTAGTCAATATGTTAGTAGTTGGAAATTGGCAAATGGTACACCAGTGACAATTCGTCCTATTCGTCCCGAAGATGAACCGTTAATGGTAGAATTTCACAAAACTCTATCAGAAGAAAGTGTTTATTTCCGTTATTTTCACCTAATTAAATTAAGTCAACGCATTACCCATGAACGACTAACGCGAATATGCTTTATTGATTATGATCGAGAAATGGCTTTAGTGGCAGAATACCAAAATCCTGAAACAGAAAATCGGGAAATATTGGCGGTGGGAAGATTAAGTAAATTACATGAAAATAATGCAGCGGAATTTGCGATGCTAGTAAGTGATAAATTCCAATATCAAGGTTTAGGTACAGAACTACTGAGGAGATTATTAGAGGTGGGAAAAAATGAAAAAATCGGTTGTATCTATGCTGATATTTTAGCTGACAATTCAGGGATGCAGCGAGTATGTGAAAACCTCGGGTTCCAAATTGGCGCTACAAGTGATCCAACTGTATTGAGGGCAGAAATTAGACTTTAAATGGGGTTTTGAGGCTGTATAGAATAAGATATTCAGAATATTTGACCGCAGATAAACGCAGATAAACGCGGATGAATTGATAGATTGGATGATTTTGTGCAGTCTCATATAAAATTGGCATGATTCCTATTCCTGAGCAAAAAACTTTTCCGCAAGTTTTCATGAGGTAGTCGGTAATCTGTTACAGTATTAGTCTGTAAATAAAAGCTACATAGCATAGATGTTTTTGAATTATGTAACCTATGCCGGCGAATTCCTGTCCTGAAAATGATGCTGATAACGGAAACTCTGATCCCCTTGACTCTATCTTTACTGACCTATCAGTAGATGAGGAATCAGAAGTAAGGACAGATTCCGGGTCTCTACCACCAAGCCGATTTAAAGGCCGTAGAGGCAAAGCTGCTCTAGTTTTAACTATAGTCTGGAGTGGCACTATTACCCTGCATTTAGTTTCCTGGGGTTCGATATTTGTCCTGGGACTAACAACAATGCTAGGGATTCATGCTTTGGGGATTATTTTTGCCAAATCCCGCCACCATTCTCAGGCAATAGAGGGAGATTTGCCTTTTGTTTCTGTGTTGGTGGCTGCTAAAAATGAGGAAGCGGTAATTGCCAGATTAGTCAAAAATTTGTGTAATTTGGAATACGGTAATGGTCAATATGAAGTCTGGATTATTGATGATAATAGTACGGACAGTACGCCTCAATTATTAGCCCAACTCAAGCAGGAATATCAACAACTTAATGTATTTAGGCGTGATCCTGACGCTAGTGGAGGCAAATCAGGGGCATTAAATCAAGTATTACCACTGACAAAGGGAGAGATTATTGCTGTATTTGATGCGGATGCTCAAGTGACACCGGATTTGCTATTACAAATAGTTCCGTTGTTTCAAAAAGAACGGGTAGGGGCGGTACAAATGCGAAAAGCGATCGCCAATGCTAAGGAAAATTTTTGGACTAAGGGACAAATGGCGGAAATGTTGTTGGATATTTGGTTTCAACAACAGCGCACTGCTATTGGTGGTATCGGTGAACTCCGAGGTAATGGTCAATTTGTCCGTCGTCAAGCCTTGGCTAGTTGCGGTGGTTGGAATGAGGAAACTATCACTGATGATCTGGATTTAACTATCCGGTTACATCTGGATAAATGGGATATTGAATGTGTTTTTTATCCGCCAGTGGAAGAAGAAGGTGTCACCAATGCTACAGCCCTTTGGCATCAACGTAACCGATGGGCAGAAGGTGGTTATCAACGTTATTTAGACTACTGGGATCTGATCCTCAAAAACCGCATGGGGACAAGGAAAACCTGGGATTTGTTGATCTTTATGGTAACAATGTATATTTTACCGACAGCAGCAATACCAGATATATTAATGGCGATCGCTCGTCATCGTCCCCCCATATTAGGTCCTGTAACTGGCTTATCTTTGGGAATGTCAGTAATAGGAATGTTTGCCGGTTTAAAGCATGTCCGTTCCGATCAACAATTTAAACCATCTACCTATTTAATGGTACTTTTACAAACCCTCCGCGGCAGTTTATATATGTTGCATTGGTTACTAGTTATGAGTAGCACAACGGCGCGAATGTCCTTCCGACCAAAACGCCTGAAATGGGTGAAAACTGTTCATACAGGTGTTGAGAAATAAGGAAATAAAAACCATAAATTTTGCAGGGTGAAGGATGAATTTTTTATCCTTCATTTTTTTGTGAATAATCTTAATATTTATCTTCTTCATCCCCACATCTTGTATACTACCTGCGGTTAAATTAGTAGTGGATTAGTATGTACCAACTGATCAAATATTCTTTACTCAAGATATTAATGGTTCCTCTGTACCTAATATGCTAATTTATGAGAATAAAAATTCTAAATAAGATCAAATTCATTGATCAAGCAGTTGACTTACGAGACTAATTTGTTGTTGACTGTAAGTGCTGGAAATTTGGGTACATTTACTGACTATCTTATTTTAGACAGGGAATTGATTCCCTGACTCTGGAATGCGGATAACTGATAGCTGACAGCTACTTTACCAACCGCACAAAATTCTTCTTACCCACCTGTAACACCTTATCATATAAATCATCAGGTGTAGAATAAATTAAATCCGCATCAGCAATCTTATCACCATTTATCCTCACTCCACCCTCTTGAATTTTGCGTTTACCTTCGGCTGTACTTTTACATAAACCAGTAGCACCGAGAATATAGGCTAATTTCACGGGAAATTGAGGAACAGCAGCCAGAGAAAACTCTGGTAATGCTCCCTCCTTACCACCACTTTTCGCCGCCTCCTTCGCCTCATTAGCCGCTTGTTCGCCGTGATACTGACAGACAATTTCCCAGGCTAAAAATTCTTGGGCGTGGCGCGGGTTTTCTGGCAGACTGTCCAAAGGCAAATCCGTCAGCAATTCAAAATACTGTGACAATAAATTATCCGGCACACCTTGAAATTTTTGATACTTTTGGGAAGGATGTTCCCCCAACCCCACATAATTACCTAAAGACTTAGACATTTTTTGGACACCATCAATACCAATGAGAATCGGCAATAACAATCCGAACTGAGGCTTCAGACCGAAATGACGCTGTAGATCTCGCCCCACAGCAATGTTAAATTTTTGATCAGTCCCTCCCAACTCCACATCAGCCTCCACAGCCACAGAATCATAACCTTGCATCAGTGGATACAGGAACTCATGGAGAAAAATGGGACTCTCTTGTTTATAACGTTCCGCAAAACCTTCCTTGGCTAACATTTGTCCCACAGTCATCGTCGAAAGTATCTCCAAAGTTTTTTCCAAATCTAGACGAGAAAGCCATTCTGAGTTATGACGTACTTCTAACCGACCGGGGGTATCAAAATCTAAAATAGGGCGTACTTGGTCAAGATAAGTTTGGGCATTTTGTGCTACATTAGCTTCCGTAAGCTGAGGACGCACCTCAGATTTACCAGTAGGATCACCAATCCGTGCCGTAAAGTCACCAATAATCAGAACTGCTGTGTGACCAGCATCTTGAAACGCCCGCAACTTTCTTACAGGTATGCTGTGACCAAAATGAATATCTGCTCCCGTAGGGTCAATACCCAGTTTAATTCTTAAAGGACGGTCAGAATTGAGTAATCGCTTTTCCAAACTTTCCGTATCATTATCACCAACATGGGGTTGCGGAAAAATTTCTGCCACACCACGATGTAACCAAGAGAAATTTTGCGTCATACTAAGAAATTCGCTATTAACTATACTTATTTATCCCACGCTGCCATTCGGTCTAGGCGTGGGGCTTCTGTCGGTTAAGCTAAAAGTTAAGTTTGTTATGTTCACAAACCAATTATCTGTCCTTTCTCCTGCCAGATTACTATAATTACAAAAAATTAACTGCCTTTTTCCATTTAATGAATTACATTTGAATTTACAAGTGAGGAAGTGAGATCGCTGTGTCGTCTAGGACTTTTGCAAACAAACAACCACAAGAGCAGGCCTCATCTGGATTTGAGTTCTTTAAGGGAGTAGGTCAGATAACTGGGGGTACTTTGCTATCCATAACACTCCTAACAAGCTCTATTGTTGCGGGAACACTAGTAGGTTTAGCTATTAGTTTCCGTAATTTACCAGATGTTAGACAAATAAGAAACTTTTTCCCCTCGGAAACAACTTACATATACGATATAAAAGGCAAACTTTTAACCAGTATTCACGGAGAAGCTAACCGAGAAGTAGTACCCCTCAATAAAGTTTCCCCTAATCTCAAACGCGCCGTCTTAGCCAGTGAAGATGGTCACTTCTACGATCATCATGGGATTAACCCCACTGGTGTTGGTCGTGCCATCGTAGTTAATATGGTCGCAGGAGGCGTGAAAGAAGGTGGTTCTACCATCACCATGCAATTAGTTAAAAACCTATTTTTATCTCAAAAACGGGCTTTTACGCGGAAATTGGCAGAGGCTGTCCTAGCAATTCGTTTAGAGCAAATCCTCAGTAAAGACGAAATTCTAGAAATGTACCTCAATCAAGTTTATTGGGGTCATAACAATTATGGTGTGCAAACAGCAGCCCGCAGTTATTTTAACAAATCAGCAGAATATTTAACGTTGGGGGAATCAGCCATGATGGCGGGTTTAATCCAAGCTCCAGAAGAGTTTAGCCCTTTTGCGAGTATGAAACTTGCCAAACAGAAACAAAAAGAAGTTTTGGGGAGGATGGTAGAGTTAAATTGGATTACCAAAAAAGAATATGATGATGCCCTAAAACAACCAATTAAACTGGGTAAAATCAGGTCTTTTCAGGGTAGTGCCTCACCCTACATCACCAATACTGTAGCTCAAGAGTTGGCGAAAAAATTTGGTCGTGATTCTTTGCTTAAAGGCGGAATGCGCGTCCAAACCACTGTTGATGCTAAATTCCAAGCGATGGCTGAGGAAACCGTCAAAGAATGGCACGAAAGGCTTCTGTCCCAAGGGTTATCTAAGAATCAAATGGCGCTAGTGTCAATTGACCCTCGCACTCACTTTGTGAAAGCCCTTGTCGGTGGTGTAGATTATAAACTCAGTGAATTTAACCGAGCTACCCAAGCCCAACGCCAACCAGGTTCTTCATTCAAGCCTTTTGTTTATTATACCGCCTTTGCTGCTGGTAAATATACACCTGATACCACAGTCATAGATGCTCCAGTTAGTTATCAAGATGGTAATGGTTGGTACTACCCGAAAAACTACGATGGTAGTTTCGCCGGAGCGATGTCAATTCGTACAGCCCTTGCCCAGTCTCGCAACATTCCGGTCATTAAACTTGGTAAAGCGGTGGGGATGAATAAAGTCATTGAAACCTGCCGGACTTTGGGCATTATGAGTCCAATGGAACCAGTGACCTCTCTACCTTTGGGTGCTATTGGTGTTACTCCCTTAGAAATGACTAGCGCTTATGCTACATTGGCTAATTATGGTTGGCAGTCACCACCCACAGTAATTGTTCGCATTACTGATAGTGCTGGTAATGTAATTCTTGATAATACACCCAAACCAAAACAAGTTTTAGATCCTTGGGCTTCAGCAGCTACTATTGATATTATGACTTCAGTAATGACTGAAGGTACAGGTAAAAATGCGGCGATAGGTCGCCCTGCTGCTGGTAAGACAGGAACTACATCCTCAGAAAAGGATATTTGGTTTATCGGTACTGTACCGCAGTTAACTACTGCTGTGTGGGTAGGGAGAGACGATAGCAAACAACTGGCACGTGGAGCAACTGGTGGGGTCATGGTAGCCCCTATATGGCGGGACTTTATGACAAAAGCGCTCAAGGGTGTACCTGTAGAAAAGTTTAAGTCTACTTCTCAGTTCCCACGTCCTAAATCAAATTAATTGGTCAGTTGTTCGTTGTCAGTTGTCAGTTGTCAGTTGTCAGTGGGAGAAAGGATTTTCCCACTGTCCTCTCTGTTCCCTGTTCCCTGTTCCCTGTTCCCTGTCATTTTGTTTTTTCCAATTCCGCTTTCATCCTTTCTAAGGTCACGTTCATTTGCTCAAACATTTGTTGTGGAGTTACGCCAAACTGACCTAGTTGAGTTTTTAGTTGCTGTATGGTCATTTGCGCCATGAAATCCTCTGATAGCTCGAAACGCTTCATGAAGACGCGATATCTATCCATCATGGATTCCATTTGCTCAATAAACAGTTTCTTGCCCTCGCGGTCGAATTTGCCGTAGTTGTTGCCAAGTTGAATCAGTGCTTGATAGTCTTCAAACAATTCCTTGGCTTCCTGCTGCACTATTTCAGAGTCGAAGAATCCCATTTTGCTTTATCTTTAACTGAATGCTATTAGTTGAGTAGCTCCGAATTTTGCCTCTATGTCCTATTTTATTGTAGAAGATTCATCTGGGGAAACTACTTCGGTTAAAGTAGGGGTTTTTACCGGAATTTCACTACTTGACTCCAAGGATAGAGTTCGGTGGAATTTTAATAAAGTTTCTATGATGAAAACTTACTTAATACAATACCTTGTCCATTTTTTGTAGGTTGGATTAAGCGACGGTGCAACCCGAGGTATTTGTTGGGTTATGGCTAAAGCCTCCCGTTAGGGATACGTAACTCAACTGAATCTATTAATCTACGTAAATTGATCCATTAGTTGACGAATTGAGTAGAATGGCTATAGATAAAATGATATTTACTAAACGAAAAAACCGTACTATTGCTGCTATTCTAGCATTTTCCGGCACATTAACGATTTCGGGTTTACATAAATTTTACTTGGGACAGCCACTTTGGGGAATTCTATATGTTTTGTTGTCTTGGACACCTATTCCCAAGGTAGCTTGTGCCATTGAGGGGGTTTGGTATTTAACTCAAGAGGAAGAAACTTTTGATCGATATTTTAATTTGGGTGAGTCGGTAACGAGGGTATCATCACGGGTTGGTAATCAAGTGGAATCGGTTGCTAATGCTTTGCGTGAGTTAGAAGCACTCCGTCAAGATGGGTTAATTTCTGAGTATGAGTTTGAGCAAAAACGTCGTCAGATGTTGGATCAGATTTAGGTAATTGGTAATGGGTAATTGGTAATTGGTTAAAGGATTGGGTTGAGAATGAATAAGTGGCTACCTTTAAATCTGAAGTTGCAAGGGCTTCGCGCTAAGTTGGTGAATGATCCCTATTATCGTTTGCAGTCTTGGGAAGAGGTGCAAATGGCGGCTGAGTTGGGTTTGGGTATTGATGCTAATCAGGCGACTGTGGATGATTGGCTGCGGTTACCTGGGTTGTCAATTCACCAAGGGCGATCGCTTGTGGAACTTTCTCGTGCTGGTGTGGTATTCTACTGTATTGAAGATGTGGCTGCGGCTTTGGGTTTGCCAGTACAACGATTAGAACCCCTCAAGCCTGTACTAAATTTTCATTATTATGATCAGAATTCCCTGGATAAACCTCAGCCAATTAATCCTAATACGGCTTCGGTGGAAAGTCTTGCCAAAATACCGTTTATAGACTTATCCTTAGCACAGACAGTTGTGGAAAACCGTCTGGCGGCTGGTTCTTACCGAAGTTTAGCAGATTTTCAACAACGTTTGGAATTATCTGGGGATGCGATCGCTCAGTTGATGTATTATTTACGCTTTTCCTAGGGGCGCAGGGTTTGCGCCCTTTGTCAGTGGTCAGTTGTCAGTGAACTAGATTGAGCCGATGCGGTCAAGAGGCCAGAAGCGGAATGTGGCGCGACCAATGACATTTTGACTGGGGACAAAACCCCAATAGCGGGAATCATTGCTATCATTGCGATTGTCTCCCATCACGAAAAATGCTCCTTCTGGGACTTTAATTTCAGGAAATGGGCTATTTGGTGGTTCGGCAATGTAGTCTTCTGTTAAGGCTGTACCGTTGAGGTAAACTTTGCCTTGATTGATACTAATTACTGCACCTGGTTCACCAATTACCCGTTTGATAAAGGCTTGGTTTTGAGGATATCCGCGTCTTTGTAGTTCTGGTGGGGAGTTAAAAACGACGATATCGCCGGTTTTGGGAGGATGAAGACGGTATGATACTTTTTCTATAACTAAGCGATCGCCTGTGTGCAAGGTAGGGTACATTGATGCTGAGGGAATCAGGCGTGGTTCAGCAATAAATGTCCGAATTAGAAGTGCTAAACTCAGGGCAATAGTTATTAAAACTAAATTTTCCTGCCAACTACTCCAGATTTTTGTTGGTGAAGAAGTATCTTTAATATCACTTTTGTGAGGAGTCATAGTTAACAGTGTAAGTAGGAGTTAAAAGAGGCAGGGGAAGTTGGGGAAGTGGGGGAAGTAGGGGAAGTAGGGGAGGTGGGGGAGAAAGAATTTTCCCAATTACCAATTACCAATTACCAATTACCCATTACCATTATCTGATTTAGCCGTAATGACTTCTGTGGGACGGAGAACTTTTTCACCTAAATGAAATCCGCGACGGACAATTTTAGTAATTGTTTGGTCTGGGATATCTGTTCTTTCTTCCCGGTCAATGACGCGACATAAGTTAAAATCTGGTTCTGTTCCTTCTTGTAATTCTATCGCTAAAAGTTGGCGCTTTCCTAAAACACCGAGAAACTTGCGATTAACTGCACCTATGGATCTGGGTAGACGTTCTATAAATTCTGGACTAGGACTAGGATTGTTTTCTAGATAGTCTAATAAAGCTTCTAAAGCATCAGCAACTTCTAAAAGTTCTAAGAATAAATCTTCTGTTTGGGCTGTAGTTTTAATTTGCTGTTCTCTCAAAGACTGCTGTAATAACACATTGTCTTTTTGCAGAATGCCGAGTTTTTGTACGAGTAATTCTCGTAATTCTAAGCTAATCAGATAGTTGGGGGATAAATCAGGCACGGGAAATCTCTTTAGATAGCACAGCTAGAATTTTGTTAGCCCAAGTGTTAATTTGGGAATGAGGATGATTACGCAAAATTTGACTCAGAGCGATCGCTCTTTGTAATTTTCCACCCATTTGATAAGCTTTAATTAACCACATTTGGGCTTGAATATAATTTTGGCTATTGCGCTCTTGACAACCCTGACAGTAATCTTCTAAATATTTTATAGCTTTAGGGTAGCGCCCCTCTTTACATTCTGATCATAAAGCCAAAGTAGGTGCAGGTTTTGCCAAAGCTGATAAATCACTGTACTTGAATCGCTTGATAGTTGGCAATAGCGGACGCAAATAATCAGCAATAATCCTTTTTAAAGCCGTCAACTATCTTCATGGGTTTTTCCTTTCACAGCTACTAGGAATTTTCAACACCTGATCTATATCTAATTGATTTTCCCGTTTTTGTAATTCAGGATTAACGGCAACGATTAGTTGCCAATCGGTAGATTTACTACAAAATTTTCCCGCAATACTGCTAAGAGTATCTCCTGATTTTACGGTATAAGTGGCTAGTGGTGGCGCTGGTTTAGGAATGACAGGAGTAATTACAGGGGGAGTGAGATTAGTATTAGTAACGTTAGGAACTGTAGGTTTAGGAACTGTTGCGGTATATATAGCCGTTTGTAGGGCAAAAAAACTACCTGCTGCACCGATGGTAATGCCTATTACCAGCATGAAAATAGCAATAGTTTTTGTCCAAGATTTCGGACGCTGGGGTAATTCTGCCAAGCAACGGATGAGAGAAACGTCAGTGTCACAATTGGGACAACTGTTGCCCTCAATTTCTTTATATCCACAAACCGGACAGTCAATTTTAGTTTTGGTGTTCATCGTGTAAGTCCCGTGATAATGCATTAAGCTATCAATATCACTAATTCTTTCTTGTTGGCCAAATTATTCCTTCATAAACTTGATTAAGCGAGAATAAATATCATCACCACCTAACCACACAGCAATGCTATTATCTGTTCTTTGACTGGGTGGGGAAATTTTATAATCCAGTTTAAACTGTTGTTTTTGCACTGCTACGTCCCCAAAACCCCTACCCATTAACCGTTTAATGGAAATAATCACACTTTCTGGATCATGGCGAATTTGAAACGACGAATTTTCGTTCATGCACATCATCGTGAATTTGTACAGTGCGTAAGTCCTATTCTTGTGAAATCATAATTTATTGATTTACTTCAAACACATACTATTGTACTATATAAGTAGTCAGGCAAAATTATTTTCACATCTGATTTCCCAATAGATCAAGTTATAACCAGCATTTTGGGGGACTAATAGCGATATTTAAGCCACAAGCTACGTAACTCCAGCAATGGAAACCCTTGCAAAGCGTTCCATCAATGGTTACACTTTTTAAAATATTCTCATTTTTGTTTAGCAATCACCCAAACACTCAAACAGCCAGTTCTTGACAAAAGAACTCAAACTGTGGTAGTGCGTCAATATTGCCAAACTCAAAATCAGCAATAAAAAAACTCAGAGATTCCTCTGATTGGCGGTTTCCGTTCCTCAGAACCTCCGTAAGAAAATTGCTTTGTAAACATAACTATCCAGGAGGCTTGTAGTCAATGGGACTACCTTGGTACCGAGTACATACAGTCGTACTGAATGATCCAGGTCGGCTAATTTCTGTACACTTAATGCACACAGCTTTAGTAGCTGGTTGGGCAGGTTCAATGGCACTGTACGAACTAGCCGTTTATAACCCCAGTGATCCAGTTCTCAACCCCATGTGGCGACAAGGGATGTTCGTACTTCCCTTCATGGCACGTTTAGGCGTAACCGAATCTTGGGGCGGTTGGAGTGTAACTGGTGGCACAGCGGTAGACCCCGGTTTCTGGTCATTTGAAGGCGTTGCTGCCGCTCACATCGTTCTCTCTGGTTTATTATTCTTGGCTGCCGTTTGGCACTGGGTTTTCTGGGATTTGGAACTCTTTAGAGATCCTCGCACCGGTGAACCTGCACTAGACTTGCCAAAAATGTTTGGTATTCACCTGTTCTTATCCGGTTTACTTTGTTTTGGTTTTGGTGCGTTCCACCAAACTGGACTATTTGGTCCAGGAATGTGGGTATCTGATGCCTATGGACTGACGGGCAGTATTCAGCCAGTAGCCCCAGAATGGGGTCCGGCTGGATTTAACCCCTATAATCCAGGTGGCATAGTCGCTCACCACATTGCGGCTGGTATCGTCGGTATTATTGCAGGTTTATTCCACCTCACCGTTAGACCTCCCGAAAGGCTCTACAAAGCCCTACGGATGGGTAATATTGAAACCGTACTTTCCAGCAGTATCGCGGCTGTATTCTTCGCCGCTTTCGTAGTAGCTGGAACTATGTGGTACGGTAACGCTGCTACCCCCATCGAACTATTTGGACCTACTCGCTATCAGTGGGATCAAGACTACTTCCGCCAAGAAATTCAACGTCGTGTACAAACCAGCGTTGCCGAAGGTGCTTCCTTAAGCGAAGCTTGGTCGCAAATTCCTGAAAAACTAGCTTTCTACGATTATGTTGGTAATAGCCCCGCCAAAGGTGGTCTATTCCGTACAGGAGCAATGGTTAAAGGTGACGGTATTGCTGAATCTTGGCAAGGTCACGCTGTGTTCACAGATGCCGAAGGACGGGAATTAACAGTTCGTCGTCTACCTAACTTCTTTGAAACCTTCCCAGTCATTTTGACTGATAAAGATGGCGTTATCCGGGCTGACATCCCCTTCCGTCGCGCAGAATCTAGATACAGCTTTGAACAAACTGGCGTAAAAGTCAGCTTCTACGGTGGGAACCTGAATGGTCAAACCTTTACAGATCCTGCTGATGTTAAGAAGTTTGCCCGGAAAGCTCAAGGTGGAGAAATCTTTGAATTTGACAAAGAAACCTTGAATTCTGACGGTGTATTCCGCACATCTCCCAGAGGTTGGTTTACCTTTGGTCATGCTGTATTTGCTCTATTATTCTTCTTTGGTCACCTGTGGCACGGTTCACGGACAATCTACCGTGATGTATTTGCTGGTGTGGAAATTGAAGAAGAACAAGTTGAATGGGGTCTTTTCCAGAAGCTGGGTGACAAGACAACTCGCCGGAGAAAGGAAGCTTAAAACTTGGATGAGGTGTGAAGTAGATTTTTCTACTTCATGCTTTTTCTGTGGTTTGTTAAACTAAAATTACTGGCTCAACAGGCAGGATCTGAAAAATATGGAAAGTGTTGCTTACATCTTGATTTTAGCCCTAGCAATAGGTGTACTCTTTTTTTCAATCGCCTTCCGCGAACCCCCCCGGTTTGAGAAAAAAGAGAAATAGGTTATATATTCCCAATTCACTAGGGAATATATACTAAAAATATCCGTTGTTACTAATGATAGTAACAACGGATATTTTAGTTTCGGTATTAAAAATCAGATATCCCCTATTCCCTATTCCCTATTCCCTGTCACCTGTCCCCGTGGCGTAGCACCTGTAACCTATTCCCTATTCATCGCCATATATGATATAATTTTATGTCTGGAAGTTGATATGTGTTAAGACTAGCTATTCTAAGCTAGGATAAGACAGCAATGTAAGTGGGAACAGTCATCCCACTACTTACATATAAACTGAATTTATGACAAAACCTTTACGGAGACTAGACCCAGGAACACATTAGCATGGTCAATCAGAACTTAACCGCTACAGAAATTGGATTTACCCACGAAGATTTCGCTGCTCTACTTGATAAATACGACTATCACTTCAGCCCTGGTGATGTCGTACCGGGTACAGTTTTCAGTATAGAGCCGCGCGGCGCTCTGATTGACATAGGTGCGAAAACCGCAGCATATATACCCATACAAGAAATGTCTATTAACCGGGTTGATGCCCCGGAAGAAGTCTTACAATCAAACGAAACACGGGAATTTTTCATCCTTACCGATGAAAATGAAGATGGTCAGCTCACCCTTTCAATTCGTCGGATTGAGTATATGCGGGCTTGGGAGCGAGTAAGACAGCTACAAGCAGAAGATGCTACTGTCCGTTCTGGCGTTTTCGCAACCAACCGTGGTGGTGCATTAGTGCGAATTGAAGGACTGCGCGGCTTTATCCCCGGTTCTCATATTAGCACTCGCAAACCCAAGGAAGATTTGGTAGGCGAAGAACTGCCTCTGAAATTCCTAGAAGTAGATGAAGAGCGTAACCGCTTAGTTCTCTCCCATCGTCGAGCGCTGGTTGAGCGGAAGATGAACCGTTTAGAAGTGGGCGAAGTAGTTATTGGTACTGTTCGCGGTATCAAACCTTACGGTGCTTTCATTGACATTGGTGGCGTGAGCGGACTACTACATATTTCTGAGATTTCCCACGAGCATATTGATACTCCTCATAGTGTATTCAATGTTAATGATGAAGTGAAAGTAATGATCATTGACTTGGATGCAGAAAGGGGACGGATTTCACTGTCTACTAAACAGTTAGAACCCGAACCTGGTGACATGATCAAGAACCGTGATTTGGTTTACGATAAGGCCGAAGAAATGGCAGCTAAGTATCGGGAACAATTGCTTGCCAAACAGCAAGGCATTACTACACCTGTAGAAGTTACAGATGTGGCAGCCGTAGCTGAAGGAGTTGCACCTATGGAAGCTGTGATTGAGGAAGAAATTCCCCCAGCCACAGATATTGAAGAAGAGATCCCCGCAGCTATTGAATCATAGATTGATAATTGTCAGTGATTACAACTCAGATTGTTAAAGTATATTATGAAGAGGGAAATCCCTCTTTTTTTTTACTTACAATCTAAAATCCGCAATTAATATCAATGGGGTGAAATATTTTGGCAACTATTAAATGTAAAAACATTGCATTTTCTAATATTGAAGCAATTTTATTTGATAAAAACGGTACTTTAGAAGATTCTGAGTCATATTTAAGAACATTAGGACAAAAAGCAGCACGAATGATAGACGCGCAAATTCCCGGGATTGGTGAACCTTTATTAATGGCCTTTGGTATTAATGGCAATTTCTTAGATCCAACAGGTTTAATATCAGTAGCGAGTCGTAGAGAAACAGAAGTTGCAGCAGCAGCTTACATTGCCGAAACTGGCAGGGGGTGGTTTGAATCCTTAAAAATCGCCCGTCAAGCTTTAGAAGAAGCTGAACAATATGTTGGTAAAACTCCTTCACCTTTATTTGTGGGTAGTTTGGAGATATTAAAGTCTTTGTCAGCAGCGGGTTTAAAATTAGGAATCCTGTCAGCAGCAACGACTCAAGAGGTCAAAAAATTTGTCAATATTCACCAATTAAGCGATTATTTGCAACTGGAAAAGGGAGTTGATGATGGTCTGAGTAAACCAGATCCAACGCTGTTTTTAGAAGCTTGTCAAGCCTTGGGAGTATTACCAGAGGCAACTTTAATGGTAGGTGATTCTATAGGTGATATGCAAATGGCGCGTCATGCTAAGGCTGGCGGCTGTATTGGGATTACTTGGATTGGTAAGGCGGATAATGTTCAAGGTGCAGATGTAGTGATTAATCAAATTGATGAAATTCAGGTGATTGCTTGACAGTCCATCAATTGAACTGCGTACAAAAAAGCGTTACCCTAAGCGCATAGGATAAAACAGAGGAAAATACCGTGACTTCAAATACCCAAATCAAAGCATTAGACGTACCTACTGCCATAGTACAACGTCGTTCCATCAAAACCTTTAAACAAGATCCCATCTCCCCAGAACTACTTAAGCAACTGGTAGAATTAACCGTAGCTGCACCCAGTAGTTTTAACGTCCAATCGTGGAGAATAGTTTTAGTGCAAGACAAGGCCCAAAAAGAAGCATTATGTGCGGCTTCTTGGAAGCAACAGCAAATTATTCAAGCGCCTGTTACCTTTGTTTTTGCAGCTGACGCTGCTGCGGGAGGAAAAGATTTAACACCTATTTTAGAGCAAGGTGCAGCCTCTGGGGCTTGGAATGAGGGAACAGTTAATTATTTTAGAGGTGCGATTCCGCAATTTCAAGCTAGTTTAGGAGACAAGCGCCGGGAATACGCCATTAAAGATGCCATGATAGCTGCGACAAATTTAGTGTTAGCAGCGGAAAGTTTGGGTTTATCCACCTGCTTTATGAATGGTTGGATTGAGGAACAGGTCAAAGCTATAATTGGTGCAGAAAATGACCCAGATATAGGTATTGCTGTTTTAGTACCTGTAGGTTATGCGGCTGAACCTCGTTTAAATCCAGGTCGTCTACCATTATCTGTTAATGTTTCTGTAGATAGACTTGATAATCCCTATCAAGGCTAATTAGGGATTTGGGGATTTAGGTTAGTATAAATTACAAATATCAGTTGACAGCGATTTTTGGATCAGTGAATTGCATTTTGTCTCACGCAGAGGCGCAGAGGCGCAGAGAGAGAATATTGCACAGAATCATCTTTGTTTGTCTGCGTACCCTTCGGTAAGCAAGCTACATCTGCGTTCATCTGCGGTTAATTATTCTTGAAATCTTATTCAACCCAGATCATACTTACTGTAAAAACTATATATTTCGGTCTTTTAAATTACAAAGTGATAATTTGTAATTGTACATCAATAAACATAAAAATATTTGGTTTTGATTTAAAAATATTGTAATAGAGCCAAGATCAAAATCTGTTGTTGGCTCTCTCATTAATTCTAGAAGTTCTGCTTTTAGTTTTTTGGACAATTCATAAAAATTTACGTCTAGTAAATTCAACCTCTAACAGTGATTTAGTTTAGCTACATCCATAATTACTGTTGTCACCATGAGGAAATAACTTGACCAAAAGTAATTTGCTATTTGGTTATACATTGCAGCGAACTCACAGCAAATTTATCAAATAATTTATTGATGTTAGTGAGTATCTAGCAATTATTCAAGTTTGGCTAATGAGTAGTAAGTCTAGGAGAATTGAATGCTGGATTTTTTCACTTCATTGAATGAGCATAATTTACCATATCCAGATCCCTTACATCCTATAGTGGTTCACTTCGTGATTGCGATGGTTTTATTTTCTGTTTTCTGTGATATTGCCGGCTATTTTACTGGTAAAACTACCTTATTTGAGGTGAGTTGGTGGAATATGTGTATTGCTACATTAGCTATTTTTGTGGCCATTATTTTTGGTCAATTTGAAGCTGGTTTAGCGAAACCCTATGAACTGGCTAAATCAGTATTAAATGTACATACTCTCATCGGTTGGTCATTGTCAGGAATTATCGCTGCAATTAATGCTTGGCGTTATGTGTTGCGGAGTAGTAACCCCAAAAAACTCCCATTTCATTACATAGCTGTCGCAGTTTTATTAACAGTCCTGGTTGGGTTTCAAGTATATCTTGGTGATGAACTTGTATGGGTGTATGGCTTACACACTGTACCTGTTGTGGAAGCGGTAAAGGATGGAATCTTGCCATGAATTCAGAATTATTAGACCAAATTAGTCACCAAATGGGTGCAAATGGTTTACCTTATGCCATTCCAATTCATCCTAATTTAGTACACCTAACATTAGGTTTATTCATCATTGCCATTATCTTTGATATTTTGGGTGTCTTCTTCCCTCTGGAAAAATGGGTGTTCAAATTTTTGGGAATTAAAGTTGAACGTTCTCAATTATTTGATGTGGGTTGGTACAATATTTTCGCTGCGGCTGTGATTACATTTTTCACTGTTGGTGCAGGTTTTTATGAAATGTTGTTAGCAGCCCCACCAGCAGATATTAAAAGTCCTTGGGGAATGTTAGCAATGCCCACGATGATGTGGCATGGTGTGGGCGGTGTATTGCTATTAGCGATGATGGTTGGTATGACCTTCTGGCGAGGTTGGCAACGTTACGTGATCGGCAAATACGAAGAGAGAGAAGTACAAATCTCTTATCTAGTTGTGGGTGTAATTATTATGTCGTTGATGTATTTTCATGGCACATTAGGAGCGCACCTAGCAGCAGATTTTGGTGTTCACAATACAGCGGATAAATTACTGCGAGCAGGACAAGACATTAATCAGATATTTGGTAATAAGTAATGGGTGATTGGTAATTGGTGATTGGTGTAAAGATTCTTGTCTAACAATTCACAAATGACCACTGACAACTGACCACTGACAACTGACAATTATGAAAATTCGGCAATTTCTCAACTTTTTGACCATAGTTACTGGGGCAGTTGCGGTAACTCTGACTAGTCTATGGATTGGTAAACAGGCTTATTCTTGGTTTCCTCCCCAAGGGGCTGCTGAATCTCATCTGATTGATGATTTATTTAGCTTTTTGGTAACATTAGGATCTTTAATTTTCCTGGGAGTAACTGCTACTCTTTTCTATTCTATTTGTTTCCATCGAGCGCAAGCCAATGATTTAGGTGATGGTCCTCACATTGAAGGTAACGTTACTTTAGAAGTGGTTTGGACGGCAATTCCAATTATGTTGGTGTTATGGATTGCTGGTTATAGTTACCAAGTTTACGAAGAAATGGGTATCCAAGGACCTGCTCACCAGCTACACCTACATAATCCGATGAAGATGGAAACCGCCTATGCGGTAGCAGATGAAGCTTCAGCAGTAGGTGAGGGTGTAGAACATATTGATGTTTTCGCTAAACAGTGGGCGTGGGTGTTTCATTACCCAGAAAGCAACGTTACCAGTACAGAATTGCATTTACCGGAGGGTAGCCGGATTCGTCTAAATCTGCATTCAGAAGACGTACTTCACGGCTTTTATGTCCCCGCTTTCCGCCTCAAACAAGACATTATTCCTGGTGAAGACCTCGATTTTGAATTTACCCCCATTCGCCCTGGTGCCTATGACCTCACCGACTCCCAGTATAGCGGTACATATTTTGCCACTATGCGAGCTAAAGTCATCGTTGAATCACCTAGCGAATATCAGCAATGGTTAAGCAAGGCTGCGAGTCAAACACCCAGCCCAGCCCCTAACCAAGCGGCTTCCGAATATGCCCTAAAAATCGAAAACGGCATTGATAGCGGTTGGAAAACCGTTGAACCCGCCGCACCACCTTTAGTTAATTTCCCCGGTTAACTCCCTAATTTTCATTACCACTGACTACTGACAACTAACAAATGACTAACATCCCCCTTCCCATCTCTGGTGAATCACATCACCAACATCCCCCCCAAACCTGGAAAACATACTTCAGTTTTAGTACCGACCATAAAGTTATCGGTATCCAATACCTCGTTACCTCGTTTGTTTTCTTTCTGGTTGGTGGCATTTTCGCTATGATTTTGCGGGGAGAACTCATCACCCCCGAAGCTGACTTAATAGACCGGACCGTATATAACGGAATGTTCACCATGCACGGAACAGTGATGCTGTTTCTGTGGACATTTCCCTCCCTTGTGGGATTAGCCAATTACATCGTTCCCATCATGATAGGGGCGCGAGATATGGCTTTCCCCCGCCTCAATGCCGCCGCCTTTTGGATGGTTCCAGTGGTCGGTATTTTGATGATAGCCAGCTTTTTTGTCCCTGGTGGTCCCGCCCAGTCTGGTTGGTGGGCATACCCCCCCGTCAGCACCCAGAACCCCACAGGTAACTTAATTACAGGTCAGGTTCTCTGGTTATTAGCAGTGGCTATTTCCGGGGTATCTTCCATTATGGGGGCAGTAAACTTTGTCACCACTATTGTGAAGATGCGATCGCCTGGTATGGGTTTCTTCAGAATGCCCTTAATGGTTTGGGCAGTATTTAGCGCCCAAATTATCCAATTATTTGGACTCCCAGCTTTAACAGCAGGTGCGGTGATGTTACTGCTTGACATTACAGTGGGAACTGCCTTTTTTGACCCCAGCAAAGGTGGAAATCCGGTGATGTTCCAGCATTATTTCTGGTTCTATTCTCACCCAGCAGTTTATGTAATTATTCTGCCTATCTTCGGGGTTTTCTCAGAAATATTCCCAGTTTATTCTCGCAAACCTTTATTTGGTTACAAAGTCGTTGCCGTTTCTTCCATGTTAATTGCCGTAGTTAGTGGTATTGTTTGGGTTCACCACTTATATGTTAGTGGTACACCTGCTTGGATGCGGTTATTCTTCATGGTGACAACCATGTTTGTCTCTATCCCCACAGGGATTAAGGTATTTGCCTGGGTGGCAACTATTTGGGGTGGCAAAATTCGCTTAAATACACCCATGTTATTTGCCTTGGGTGGTTTGGTAATGTTTGTGTTTGCTGGAATTACAGGAATAATGCTTTCTTCTGTTCCAGTAGATGTTCACGTTAATAATACTTATTTTGTCGTCGGTCATTTCCATTATGTTCTCTATGGAACTGTGACTATGGGAATGTATGCAGCTATCTATCATTGGTTTCCCAAAATGACTGGGAGAATGTTCCATGAAGGTTGGGGGAAAATCCATTTTTGGTTAGCATTTATCGGCACAAATCTGAATTTCTTACCCATGCACCCATTAGGTTTGCAAGGGATGTTACGCCGTGCTGCTTCCTACGCACCTGAATTAATTGGTTGGAATATTGTCGCTAGTTTGGGTTCTTTTCTATTAGGAATGTCTACTCTTCCTTTCATTTTCAATATGTTAATTTCTTGGATGGACGGAGAAAAAGCTCCTGCTAATCCTTGGCGAGCAATTGGTTTAGAATGGACTATTTCTTCTCCCCCACCTGTTGAGAATTTTGAAGAAATTCCTGTGATTACTTGTGAACCTTATGGTTATGGTAAATCTGAATTAATGGCATCTTCTGAACATGATTAATGGTTAATATAGCGATTCTATTTGATGTGTGTTCAGTAGTTTTTTTAAAACGAACCACAGAGGCACAGAGGAAGAGAAGGAAGAGAGTTTTTTAGGTCTTATTTAGAATCGCTATAGTTTTCCTCATTACTTTTTTCCTGTTTTTGGAGTTTTTTAACAATGGATGGTTCTGTTTCTCCTGATGATTTAGATCATGTTAGTCATGGTCATGAGCATGATGAAGAAGGCAATAAAATGTTTGGTTTTATTGTTTTTCTGTTATCTGAAAGTGTCATTTTCTTGAGTTTCTTTGCTGGCTATATTATCTATAAAACTACTGCGGTTAATTGGTTGCCGGCTGGTGTTTCTGGTTTGGAAATAAAAGATCCTAGCATTAATACTGTTGTTTTAGTTGCTAGTAGTTTTGTAATTTATTTTGCCGAAAAAGCCCTAGAAAGACATGATTTCAAAACCTATCGTTTGTTGTTGTTTTTAACAATGGCTATGGGTAGTTATTTCTTGTATGGTCAAGCGGTGGAATGGAGTAGTTTGGAGTTTGGTTTTACTTCTGGTACTTTTGGAGGAATGTTTTATCTATTAACTGGTTTTCACGGGTTGCACGTTTTTACGGGTATTCTGTTACAGTTAATTGTTTTGTTGCGTTCTTTTATTCCTGGTAATTTTGATAATGGTCATTATGGCATAAATGCCACTTCTTTGTTTTGGCACTTTGTTGATGTTATCTGGATTGTTTTGTTTCTGCTTATCTACGTTTGGCAGTAGGGAAGGAATAGTTATTGGGGTGGGTAATGCCCACCCAAGTATTATTTTTATTAAAATTTGTAATAGTAAATTTTATTGTTAATTTTACAACCGTATCCTGTATACTGTATATTAATACAATAATCATTAATTTTAGAAATTACTTAAAAAATAATGATCAATAATAAACCTATTTGCATTTCACTATTTACAGGTGCTTATGGCTTAGATTTAGGTCTAGAACAAGCAGGATTTCATACTGTTAGTGTAGTTGAAAAAGATCGTGATGATGAAATCAATGGTGCAGCGTTGAAAGTCGTTTTAGCAGAAATGAAGGAATTAGGCTATAATGTGGTTTACAACCTTTTAGAAGCCGCAGATTATGGTGTTCCCCAAAATAGATCCCGTGTAGTTTTTATTGGTTCTAGAGATGGTGAAAATGCTACATTTCCTCTAGCTAAATATAGTAAAGATGGGAAAATTTTACCAAAGTGGAGAACTTTAAAAGATGCGTTAACAGATTTTGTGGATGTTCAACCAGAATTTATTAGTTATTCAGAAAATAGGCTCAAGTTTTTAAGATTATTAGCAGCAGGACAAAATTGGCGAAATTTACCCGAAGAATTACAGAAGGAAGCAATGGGAGGTGCTTATAATTCTGGTGGAGGAAAAGTTGGTTTTTACAGAAGATTATCTTGGGATAAACCTTCACCAACTATCACAACCAGTCCGCAACAAAAAGCTACAGATATGTGTCACCCTATGGAACTTCGTCCTTTAACTGTGCGCGAATCTGCGAAAATTCAAACTTTTCCTGATGATTGGATTTTTCATGGTTCGATAAGTTCTAAGTATAAGCAAATTGGTAATGCAGTACCAGTATTACTTGCTAAAGAACTTGGCGAATATCTGATTAATTTAATGCGGGGAAATCAACCAAAAGGGAAAGAAGTTACTGAACAACTCTCTCTATTTTCTTTATAGAATTTACTTTGCAGCTAATTCAGCAAATTCATTATCAATTCTCTGTAACATATTTCTGATATGGTTCTCAATTAGATCATATTCAAGATGAATCATATCCCAAAATTCTTTACCAGCTATGCGAGGGATTTTGGAGTCGTTAAACGTCCATGACCCTAAATCAAAAGCAGATATAAATAAGGGATTATCGTGAATCCCTAATTCTTTTTTTGCTCTATTTGTTTGTGAACCAGTTAAAGTACCCTTTAAAGTTTTTAACTGTGCAAACTTAATTTTTGAGTCTGTTAGTAGAACAATATCTATTCCCTTAATTTTGATTCCAAATTCAAATTCAGGTACAATTACATAAGGGCTAATGTCAGCTATTTCTTCCCAAAGCTGCCCCATTTTTGTACTAAGGCTTCTTGTGACTGAGTTACTAGTAACTAATAACTTTGCTCCACATAAGTAGGTGAACACAATAAAACCAAACTGTGTAAAGAAACGTAAAATCGCCCAAACCCTCTTCACTCTTGCCTCTTGCCTCTTGCCTTTTGCCTTGCCATAACGACAATTTTCAACGCCAACCTACTTAGTTCAAAAAGATTACGTGGATTAGGATGATGCTCAAGTATTGAACTTTTATTTTTAAAATCTGTTCTTAACCAGTCAATAAACTCATCTGCAAACTGCTCAGTTTTACTGCTAATTAAATTAGATTGAGTTTCTAACTCTAGAACAGAGTAATTTTGATTATCTTTTTGAATTTGATATTCAAAATATGTTGATCCTATTGAAGAAATAATTTTTCCATATTGATATGCTATATGTAAATCTTCATCTATTATATTAGTAGAATCTATCAATGAAGCATGATACAAAATTAATTCTTTTCGTTCTTTTATAGAAAGTGATATGAGAGTTTCAGCAGCTAACTTGATAGACATAAAATATTTGCATTAACCTATTTAAACAAAATTTACCAGGTAGATATATTTGTATAATTGATATTTTTTATCCATGTTCGTATACCTAATTGAAAACCTAAATATATTTTAGTAACCATATCATAGAAGAGGATCATCAAGATTAAATTAATATGAAATCTGGTATTAATCCTGAACAACTAGAACCATTCCCACCTGGAATTATCACTTCCTGATTTATAGGTAATTCAGCAACTAATTGAGGTTCATTCCCATAATTATTTTATGTAGGGGTTTAGCATTGCTAAACCCTAAATTAAACAAGTCTTTGAATTTGTTGTAAGACTAAATTGGATTATCTCGAGGATTTACCAATTTCAATAATTTCTGTTTAATTTGTGCGTCGAAAACTTCCCATTTGATTTTGGCATAAGCCGAATTTTCATTACCACCAGATAAGAAACCCATCGGAATTTCAAAGCCTCCAGCACCGGTCCTCCCGCCACCAAAAAATCGCCCAGCACTATCTTGTCCAAAGGCTTCTTTAATAAATTCATCAGGATCTAACGTCAGTTTTGTGGTTCTCAGAGATCCTATCACTACTTCTAATTCGTCATCCTCATCATGAACAATTCCATAAACTACTGCTGTATGCACATTTTCCTCAGTCACGAGAAAATCAGCCGCTTGGGGAATTGCATCCCGGTCATCATAGCGCAAATAACCAACACCAGCTATAGAAAAGTTATTTTGAACGATGCGGTTTTTAAGCGATCGCTCGATTACATCCATTACCCGCTTAGAACGATTTGCTTGCAAAATAGCATTTAGTAACTGAGCATCATAAAACCTGCTCAAATACCCAGCAGCCATAAAATCTTCTTCCTGTGCCTGCATCAACCGATTTGTATCTGAGCGTAACCCGTGCATTAAAGCTGTAGCACATTTAACGTGCTGGCTAATGCTATTATCTAAAGTTAATAATCCTGCTTGTAAGTATTGAGTAAAAATTGTCGCTGTAGCTCGCACATAAGGACGAACATCAACAAATTCTGACTTGAGTTCCCCTTGTAAACTATGATGATCCACCAGCACTATCAGGGGAATTCCCGCTTGTTGGATTGCTGGTAATAATTGAGATGTAGTTCCCTGGTTGTCAATTAACACAAACCCTTGATAAGATGACAAGTCTTTATTTTTTAAAGTTTGTACTGTCCAACGTTGAGCAGGTAAATTAGTTAGCTTAACTAAAGCAATATTTTCCTGATGACTTAAAGTTCCTGCATAAACAATATCACACTTGATATCATACTGTTGGGCAATTAATTGGTAAGACCAAGCACAAGAAAGAGCATCAGGATCAGGAAAATCTTGTAAAATCACCAACTGGCGTTCATGACGATGTGCACGCAGCGTCTTCTGTAACTCCTCTGATTTTTGAGATGCTAGAGAATTGCCACGCTGCACTAAATAGCTGCCTCCATCACCATTAGAGGATGGCAAGGGAGTCCGGGTTAACGGTGGAAGTTCAATTACCTCTTTCTCTACTTCTAATTCCTCTGGATGCGGATCTGTGGTCAATGATAAACTCTCAAATTTAGAAGGTGGATAATTCACGTACATAAGTAACTAACTGTATTTCTAAGCGGGGAAAATAGGGCTATCCATTCAGATACAATCTAAGCAACGGTGCGCTGATAACGCTCCATGAAAATTGGCAAAATCTAAAATTAATTCTTTTGGCAATCTGTAAAGTGGTTGATTTTTCGTCAATAACATAAGCTAAGGATCTATTGCATCCAACTAAGGTGCTACAAAAATGCTGAAAGTCAAATGTACTGTACCTCTTGAGTTATATACAACCTCATAATTTGTGATTTTGTCTAAACAAATATGCAGATTTTTATGAAAAAATCTGATAATTATCTTGAATATTCATTTGAATTGTGCTATTGTTGACGCTCTGTGTCCAAGTTGAGATCTCAATTTCTTGGTGGCAAATCATCTACTCGTAATTGTAACAAATTATCAGTTAAGAACAAAATCTATCTATATATCGTTCTTTTACCAGACAAAGCACCACCCCTGGAAATTAAGATAATCGGATGCTGCGGTCATGAAAATATCAGCTTAGTGGAAACTTCCCACAAGCTGTAGTAAGCTCTGGACAAAAACAAGTGAAACACCCACTTGTAGTCACTGTCATTGACCTAATTTGGTCAAGCAGATATATCTACAGGTGAAATTTGCCCTGAGTTCTTGTCGTTAATTACAGCAAATTGCAGATCAATGAGGTGCAGGATATAACTGCAAAGCCGATACCAAGCCAGTTTTACCCCTGACTCCTGACTCCTGCTGTATATATAATGTCAAAGACCTATGACATACTTTTGCCACTCCTGATGCATTCCACTTTTAAGATGCTTTGTTACCTCAAAGTAGAGACTACTGTAAGGTTGGCGAGGCAAATGACGCAAAGGCATTCGCGCCTCTTGCGGTGTACGACAACCTTTTTTGATATTGCAGCGGACACAAGCCGTGACGATATTTTCCCAGGTATCTTCACCTCCCCGTGATCTTGGCATGACATGATCCAGAGTTAACCCGTCTCCTGTGTTACCACAGTATTGACAAGTATGGCTATCACGATGCAAGATATTCCTTCGAGTCAGCGGAATTTCCATATAGGGAACGCGGACATAATGACGCAACCGAATTACAGTTGGCATCGGAAAATCTGAGTAAAGAAATTTACCGTTATATTCTAAGCGTTCAGCCTTGCCTTTAATCAACAACACGGTGGCACGTCGCCAACTGGTGATGTTGAGCGGTTCGTAAGAGGCGTTCAGGACTAAAACCTTCCTCATGAATCTGCGCTCAAGGTATTAGTTTTACATATATTAACACAAATACACTCCGCCGGGGATATGAGAATAATTTATACTTTTGTCCTGAACTAAGAAAGATCCCCGACTTCTTCAAGAAGTCGGGGATATAAATTTGCCAACAAAATCGCCATAAAGGAGTATGTAAGGGTTGACATTCGATTTTATATCTGTTATGATGAAGCTGATAAGGAAGAACTATCTTCTAGTAATCAAATATTTTGGAGTGTGCGGATACACTAATATTGCTCATCCTACTATCTTGTATAAATCGCCGGATCAAAGTTAAACTTCCTGATTAAAGTGATAGAGCTTCTAGGGGATGTGAGAAGCTTTTCGGTGGTGTGATAGGAGTGAAGTGTAATGTTAAGTCGCAAGCAAACCCCGATTTTTGCTGACAATCAGGAATGTGATGCTTATGCTTGGTTTTCTCAGCGGGCTTGGGTAGAAATTGATTTAGGAGCTTTGTCTCATAACGTCAAGCAGTTAGTCAAGTTTTTATCACCACCTACCCAATTAATGGCGGTTGTTAAAGCTGATGCCTATGGACATGGGGCAGTAACAGTTGCGAGGACTGCTTTGGAAGCAGGTGCTAGTTGGTTAGGTGTGGCAACAGTTCCCGAAGGTATTCAATTACGAGAAGATGGTATTAAAGCCCCAATTCTGATTTTAGGGGCAACCAACACACCAGAACAAATTCAGGCGATCGCCCATTGGCAACTTCAGCCCACACTATGTAGCCCTAAACAAGCTTTAGAATTTTCTAACACCTTAGAAACAATTAACCATAATTCCTCTTTATCCGTACATATTAAGTTGGATACAGGAATGTCTAGATTAGGCACTAATTGGCAACAAGCCGCAGAGTTTGTCCAGTTGGTACAAGGATTACCCCATTTAAATATTGCCAGTATCTATTCTCATCTAGCAACTGCTGATAGTCTAGATACCACAGTGATGACAGAACAGCAGAGAAGATTTGCAGAAGCAACTGCACACATCAAAGCTAAAGGGATCAAAATTCCCAGTTTGCATTTAGCAAATTCCGCCGCTACCTTGACAAATCCAGAACTGCACTATGACATGGTGCGGGTGGGTTTGGCTATTTATGGTCTTTATCCTGCCACTCATTTACAAAATCAAATCAAACTGCAACCGGTTTTACAACTCAAAGCCAGAGTTACCCAAGTTAAAACCATAGCCGCAGGGACTGGAGTTAGCTATGGACATCATTTTATTGCTTCCGAGGAAATACGTCTGGCGGTAGTTGGTATTGGTTATGCCGACGGAGTTCCCCGGAGTCTTTCCAATCAAATGCAGGTGTTAATTCGTGGCCAGCGCGTACCGCAAATTGGCGCAATTACAATGGATCAAATCATGTTAGATGTGAGTTCCATTCCCGATTTGCAGGAAGGGGAAATAGTTACTTTGCTAGGAGAACAGGGCAAAGAACAAATATCCGCTGATGATTGGGCAAACTGCCTCAATACCATTTCTTGGGAAATTCTCTGTGGTTTCAAGCACCGTCTACCTCGTGTAGCTGTGATGTAGAAGGGGGGATATGGGAAGATATCACCAATACCCCATACCCTAATTTGAAATTGGGACTTAAATTTACGTGAGTTCGGAGTTAGGAGTTTCTCCTTCGGAGACGCTACGCGAACGGAGTTATGATTTTTTCAACGAGAGAATAAGGGCTTAAGACTCCTACGTGGGGTGAGTTTTCCACAAATTATCGTTATGTCGAACTCACGTTAAATTTTGACTCTTTTGCCTATTGCCATAAATAATTTGTTGTGCTAACATAAGAAACGAATGCGGATATGGCGAAATTGGCAGACGCGCTAGATTTAGGTTCTAGTTCCGAAAGGAGTGAAGGTTCAAGTCCTTTTATCCGCACTTTTAAACGGTTTAAAGCATTACTGAAAGAAGATGTGATCATGATCATAATTCTTTTTACTTGGCTTTATTGCTAATAGGACTTACCCATTGACAAAAACATTATTTAGGGTTTGCTGAATAAGTTGTCTGTGAGGGCAGGGAACTCTTAACTGGGAACAGTTTCAACTATCTGGATATCCTCAATTTTCCAAATCCGACAAGGAAAAATGCACCTATTTTGAGACACCATCAGCCAAAACCTGGCACTTTTTTTGAGATAAAAATCTGTAAAACCTTTATTAATAAACGCTTTTAGCTTTATTCAGCAACCCCTATGTATTCTAGATCATGCGATAGCGAAGTGCTGCTGCTATTCATGTTTTTTGCTCTCTTTTTTATAATTGTGAAAAAAGATTTTGCCAATCAATTATAGTCGGTCTATTTCCTTGATTGACTATTTCAAAAACTTTATTAACAGAACTTTGATAAAATAAACTTTCTACACAAGTTGCAGCTACATCAATGCGGCTGGTATCACCGGAAATTGTGTCTCCTTTTCCAAAAATGATGTTTAATTTACCTTTACTTGTGGCTGTGAATAGAGTGTTGAGATCATAGGATGTATATGGTCCATCAGTTAAACGTCCGGGACGAATAATAGTATAAGGGATTCCCGAATTAATAATGGCTTGTTCTCCTTTTTCTTTAGCGTCAAGTACACCAAAAAGATTAAGAATATTAAACGGAAATTGATATTTACGCAGAATTCCACAGGAAGAAACAAATACGAAGCGGTTTAGGTTGTTTGGTGCTGCTGATATAAGATTAATTACACCCTGTGTATCAACTTTAGTCGGGGTACTTTTCGCCTTATCTTCTAGAAAATGAGGATTAAATATAGCAAGTCCTAATTCAAAAATGTTGGGAGTTTGATTAAATTCCCATCTTACAGAAGGGAAGGCGGTAGTTCCTGTACAACAAATAATAGAGGTAATATTTACCATTGCTGCTGTGAGACTACTGGGTTCACAGATATCACCAGCAGCAATTTCTACGTTGTCGTTAAACATTTTTGCAGCTTTTTCGGCATTTCTGGTGAGAATACGCACAGGTAAGCCTTTTTCTAAAAGTTTACTAACTACAAGTTGTCCGACTCCACCGGTAGAACCGACAACTAAGATGAGATTTTCACTAGTATTCATAAATGGAATATCTCTGGAATAGGGGATATTTAATCTACAATAATTTTGATTTTACCTTGATGTCCATAAATCCTTACTAATTTGTTCCCATCCTTGAGTATACCAGGCTGTGGATTTAGTTCCTTTCAACCATTGCATAACTGGAATGTGGTAAAATTCGAGCGATCGCTACCTGTCCATCTGGTAAAATCAAAGGACAACCTATAATCTGCTGCAATGGTTTTGTTTCAGTTTCAATTAACCGAAATGGTTGATGATTTGGTTGCATAAGCATATTTTTATTTTATTTGTATATAGAAATTACCTCCGTAATGTAAAATCAGAAAATTATATCATATGAGTTAAAATTTTAAACAGTAATATCTACAGAGTAAAAATTTATGGTTAAAAAAATTCGCCGCGCTATCAAAGCGATGAGGAAATCACACGGTAAGGATTTCTATCCTGAACCAGGAACAATCATTGTTGATGAAAATGCTGAACAACCAATTATTTTTCTCATTGACTATAATCAAACTGATCTCATTCAAAAACAAATAAGTTACCCTGAAGAATGTCTTAACTATTTGGATACAGAATCCGTTTCTTGGGTAGATGTTCAAGGTCTAGGTAGTAAAGATATTTTACATCGTTTAGGTCAAACTTTTGATTTACATCCTCTGATTTTGGAAGATATCGTCAATATGGTAGAACGACCAAAAATTGAAGATTATGAAGAACAATTAGTGATTATTGCCTACATGGTTGTACCTAATCATAATCATGGTAGTTTTTATAGTGAACAAGTAAGTTTAGTCTTAGGCAAATATTACGTTTTGACAGTCCAGGAAGAACCTGAACATGATTGTTTTGATGGTGTGAGAATGAGAATTAATAAAAGTAAAGGTATTATCCGCAGACAAGGTAGTGATTATTTGGCTTACTCTTTATTAGATGCAATTATTGATGGATCTTTCCCGGTTTTAGAACTTTATGGCGAACGAATTGATGATTTAGAGGAAGAAGTAATCGTTAATCCTAGTCAGCAAACATTACAAAAAATATATCAAATTCGGCGGGAATTATTACAACTACGCCGTGCAATTTGGCCACAAAGAGATGCGATTAATTCTTTAATTAGAGATGGTAGTGAATTAATTAGTGATGACGTGAGAATATATCTTCGAGACTGTTATGATCATGCTGTCCAAGTGATGGATATAGTGGAAACTTATCGAGAATTAGTGGCTGGTTTAATGGATGTGTATTTGTCGGCAATTAGTAATAAAATGAATGAAATTATGAAGTTGCTAACGGTGGTTTCTTCTATTTTTATTCCCTTAACTTTTATTGCTGGGGTATATGGGATGAATTTCAACACCGAAAAATCGCCCCACAATATGCCGGAATTAAATTGGTATTGGGGCTACCCGCTATGTTTGGGAATAATGGCGTTAATTGCCACCAGTCTAATATACCTTTTTTGGCGACGGGGTTGGCTAACTAATTCTGTTAATTTTCAAAAAGATATTCATCGCTAAAGTCCATAAAATAGAGACGTTTTCTTGAACATCTCTAAGAGGTTGTTTGAAAAGTCTAATTTATTACTTGCAAGGGCGACTAGAAGTCGCAGCTACACAGACGAAACCCACCTTCGTGGGTTCAAAAGCCTTGATTTTTCGTTAGTCCACGCAGGTGGACTTTGTTTGTGTAGTAGCG
>NZ_JAQMSE010000033.1:0-103235 GCF_028330045.1 Aphanizomenon sp. CS-733/32 | reverse complement strand
ATGGTGTATCAAATTTTTTCAGATCCCCCTAAATCCCCCTTAACAAGGGGGACTTTGACTCTATTTCCCCCCTTAACAAGGGGGGTTAGGGGGATCTGTAAGTACCTAAAATCACAACCTAAAACTTTTCAAACAACCTCTAATGATACATAATAAAAATTTCGCTTTTGAGACGATTTTTTATTTCTGAAGGTGAACCAAATTCTAAAAATAATTCAATTGCTTCTTTTAAATTATCTTTTGCTTCCTCAATGCTATCTCCTTGACTAGCAATATCTAATTCTGGACAAAGGGAAACATACCCATTGTCTTCTTTTTCAATAATTACAGTAAATCTTTGTTTAATAGTTGGCATGGAATATGTAAACTCCTGAATATCTTTATATTATTATACTGCTTATTGTCAGATATTTTAAATGCTTAATTTCAAATTAAGAAACCGCATATTGTGAATGTTGTCTCAATGCAGGATAATGAAAACCAATGACAATTTCTTGTTTAGAAATTCCCATTTCTTCTAGTTCTTCACCAACATCAATATCTGTATTATTTTCCTGAACCCAGATTTTTCCATCTTTGATATCAAAATGAAAAATACAGGAATGAACACGGCGTTTTTTATCCCAACCAGTCCGCAATAATAGATAATGATCATTTTCTGTATCAAAGATCAATTGGGTTTCCATATTTTGATCTTTTGAGCCATATTTTGCGTATTGGGTGAGAAATTCTCGCAAACATTGGCGATAGAAATTTAGTCTATCCATAATTTTATTACCTCTGTTACTTCATCATAGACAATTAGTTTAACAGGATAGTTTTGTAGGACTTTTTGGATGAGAACTTCTCCAAATAATGACTGATATGTTGAATCGGGAACTGCTAGATATAATATGCGTTCTGGTTCGTTTTCCTCTAAGGCAATTTTGTAAGATAGATATTGTCCCAAAGCACCATAGAAATCTGTAATTTTTGAAGCTCTGAGGAAGCTTTTTACTTCAACGGCGATTTTTTGGTGATCTTTCTCAGCACCAATCAAACATTCAGCCCATAAGTCAATCTGAATATTCAAATTGCCGATACTTAAGTATAGAGGATCATGAGAGATATTCCAGCCGTCTTGAGTGAGGGCATCTTTGGCTAAATCATGGAAGATGTCTTTTCTGGACATTTATCATAGGTCTATTTTTACAGTAATGCTGGTATTATAACCATAGATTAAAACCAACTTACCAATCGTGAGGATGGTAAATTACGCAAAGTTTAGATATAAAAAATTAATTATGGCAAATTCGGAACACTTGGAAATTTTAGAGAAAGGTTTAGAAGCTTGGAATAATTGGAGGGATGAAAATCCAAATATAATACCTGACTTCAGTAATTTTTCTTTCTTGCAGGCTAATTTATGTTTTGCTAACTTTAGTGAGGCTAACTTTAGTGAGACTGATCTCTATGATGCTGTTCTAATTGAGACTAATTTTAATGGTGCTGATCTCAGTAAAGCCAACCTCAGTTATGCTCATCTCAGTCACGCTGATCTAAGTAGGGCTAATCTAAATGGGGCTAATCTCACTCATACTGATTTTGATAATACCAACCTGAGTGGGGCTAATCTCAATGGGGTTGATCTCAGTCATCTTAATTTTAGTGAGACTAACTTTAGTGGGGCTAATCTAAGTGGAGCCAATCTCAGTCAAGTTGAATTTTTTAATACTAACCTTAGTAGGGCTAATCTAAGTGGAGCTAATCTCATTAAAGCTAGTCTCTGGGTAGATTTTAGTGATAGTGATTTGCATGATGCCGAATTTTATGATTGTGTTTTTAATGAAACTACTTTCCGTGGGGCTAATCTAAGTGGGGCTAACCTCAGTCATGCTTTTTTCTGTGGGGTCAACCTCAGTCATGCTAATCTCAGTCATGCTAATCTTAGTGACACTGTTCTGAGTGGAGCTAATCTTAGTCATGCTAATCTGAATAATGCAAATTTAAGCTTTTCACAAGTAATAGCTACTAAATTTAGTCAGGCTAATCTAACAGGTGCTTGTATAAAAGATTGGAACATTAACCATAAAACAGAATTGAATGGTGTAATTTGTGGCTATATTTATCTAGATGTAGATGAAACAGAAAGACGACCAACCAATGGTAATTTTGAACCTGGAAAATTTTCTCTTTTATACAAAAAAATTATAGAAAGTAAAAATTTAATTGTAAGTAAAATTTTTGAAAATGATGAAGTCAATAATCAATGATTAAAATAGAAGTGGTTAGGCGTTATGGGGTTTTAGGAAGATGAGTTGGACAGAAAAACTAGAGCAGTTGAAAGAGTTATTTAGAGAAATGGATCAGGCTTTAATAGCCTATTCGGGGGGAGTTGACAGTACATTGGTGGCTAAGATCGCTTATGATGTTTTAGGCGATCGCGCTTTGGCTGTAACTGCGGTTTCCCCTTCTCTATTACCAGAAGAATTAGAAGACGCGAAAATTCAAGCCGCAACCATTGGAATAGCTCATAAAATTGTCCAAACCCAGGAAATGGACAATCCCAATTACACATCTAATCCAGTCAACCGTTGTTATTTTTGCAAAAGCGAACTACACGACACCCTCAAACCCTTGGCTTTAGAGTTGGGTTATCCCTATGTAGTAGATGGTGTAAATGCAGACGATTTACATGATTATCGTCCCGGAATTCAAGCTGCAAAAGAAAGAGGTGCGCGATCGCCTTTAGCCGAAATTGGGGTGACTAAAGCCGAAGTCCGGCAAATTTCCCAACAACTAGGTTTATCTTGGTGGGATAAACCCGCTCAACCCTGTTTAAGTTCGCGCTTTCCCTACGGTGAAGAAATTACCATCGCCAAATTACAGCGAGTCGGTAGAGCCGAAATTTATTTGCGAAACCTGGGATGGCAGAATTTACGAGTCCGTTCCGAAGGTGATACAGCCAGAATTGAATTATCACCAGATAAAATTAAAGATTTTGTCTCAACTACAGATTTACCAACCCTAGTATCCGCATTTCAAAACTGGGGATTTATCTATGTCACCTTAGATTTAGAAGGTTATCGTAGTGGTAAATTAAATCAGGTCTTACCGCAAATTGCTGTTACAAACTAGTACAACAAGGTATAAATAGGGTTTGCTGAATAAGTTGCCTGTGAAGGCAGGGAACAGGGAACTCTTAACTGGGAACAGTGTCAACGATCTGGATATCCTCAATTTTCCAAATCCGACAAAGAAAAATGCACCTATTTTGAGACACCATCAGCCAAAACCTGGCACTTTTTTGTGATAAAAATCCGCGAAAGCCTTATTAATAAATGGTTTTAGCTTTATTCAGCAAACCCTAAATAAACCAACAATTCTCAATTAAGGTATTCTTACAAATGTACCGTAATCGCTATTTTTCCCAAGTCTTTGTCTTTATTTTCATGATTACTAGCTTGCTTGCTTGTAGTGTAACCGAAAATAGTACATCTGCAAATGCTAAAAATCCCCAAGGGTTACAGTTAAGCACAAATAAGTTACCTCAATCTATTTCTCAAGCAGTGCTAAGGGATGCTTCTAGAGTTTCTGGGTTGAAGATTCCTAATTTGCAAATTACTCAAATTACATCTACTAACTTTAGTAATCCGTGTATTTTTCAATTTAGAGAAGTTTGTACAAAGGAATATAATCCTATTCCGGGTTGGATTGTCATTGTGCAAGTGCAAAAACAACCTTGGATTTATCATGTCAATAAATCCGGTTCACAAATTCTTTTAGATCCGAAAATTAGCAATAATCAATTACCGAGAAAAATTTCTAATGGGGTTTTGAGTGATGCCTCTAAACGTTCTGGTTTAGCAATAAGTTCTCTGAAAATTACCCAAGCAACCCAGAAAACTTTTAGCAATTCCTGTGTGTTTAATTTTGGTGAAGTCTGCGCTCAAATATTTGATCCCATTAAAGGTTGGGAAGTAATTGTTAGGGTCAAAAATCAATCCTGGACTTATCATGTAGATATAACTGGTACCAGCATTGTTTTAGATCCTCAAATTACTAAAATTTAAAAGCACAAAAAGCAAGCTTTGAGCAAAGGTCTCTACTCTTGGACAGATGAACAACTCTAGGGGAATAAGTATAAATTAATTAAATAACTAACTGAGTAGAAACATGACTAAAACTAAAACTCAAGAACCCATTAGCAACTTAGAGTATGATTTTATCAGCGTTCTGCATACTAAAGCCGTAGCAGTTCAAGCTTATGAAAATTATATCAAAGATGCCAAAGAAGCTAATTCTCAACCTTGTGTAGAACTGTTCCAGAAATTACGGCAATCAGAAATTGAACAAGCTCACGAAATCCGCCATCATCTCCAAGAAGTTATGCAGAAAGGCAAGATGTAATTAATGCTGGGGGCGGGTTTAAGAGATTAATGATTGCAACCCACCCCTAACAATTAACGAATATACTCTTTCAATACGCTATTCCGATTGGGATGGCGTAATTTGCGGAGTGCTTTAGCTTCGATTTGGCGAATGCGTTCGCGGGTAACGTTGAAAATCTGACCGATTTCTTCCAGAGTTTTCATGCGCCCATCATCTAAGCCATAACGAAGTCGGAGAACGTCTCTTTCCCGAGGACTGAGACTATCGAGGACTTTTTCTAGGTCTTCCCGCAGCAAGTTCTTAGAAACTTGATCTTCTGGAGTTTCCCCATCAGATTCAATGAAATCACCTAAACGAGAATCTTCTTCTTTACCGATAGGTGTTTCTAAGGAAATTGGTAACTGGGCAGATTTGGCAATAAACCGCAGTTTCTCGATGGTCATTTCCATGCGAGTGGCAATTTCTTCTTCTGTGGGTTTGCGCCCCATTTCTTGAGATAGGAGTTTGGTAGTTTTCTTAATCCGCGAAATGGTTTCGTAGAGATGAACCGGTAAACGGATAGTGCGGGACTGATCAGCGATCGCTCTTGTAATTGCTTGACGTATCCACCATGTAGCGTAGGTAGAAAACTTATAGCCTTTTTCGTGATCAAACTTTTCAGCCGCACGAATCAAACCCAAACTACCCTCTTGAATCAAGTCTTGGAAGGACAAGCCCCGATTCATGTATTTTTTGGCAATGGAAACTACAAGTCTCAAGTTCGACTGTACCATCTTGTCTTTCGCTCTCCGTCCTATGTGCAGACGATAACGAAAGGTTGGTAATGGCAATGATACTTCCGCCGCCCATTCGCTGTCTCTAGGATCGCGTTCTAGGCGTTCACAAAGCCTTTCCCTCGCTCGTTCTAATTCCAGTAACTCAGCGATTTTCCGCGCTAGTTCAATTTCTTCGTCTGCGCGTAACAAACGAATCCGTCCAATTTCTTGCAGGTACAGACGAATTGAATCTTCTGTATAGTGCTTTTTCTTGGCGGTCTGTGTCCGACGACGCGATTTAGCGGCTTTTCCAGACTTTGCGTCGTCCTCATCAGACTGAGGCTCTAAAAAATCATCAATTTCGCCGTCATCAGTCAGCAATAAGTCCTCTTCTTCTATTAAGAGTGCTTGTAATTCGATCTCAGGCGGATTTATCATTTCTAGGTCAGGCTGATAAATATTATCGAGTACGTTGTTAGCCTGGTTCATGCCGCGTTCCTCATGCTCCTTGCAGAATCAGTTACCCAAGACATTTTGATTACTTTTGGCATTTAGTAATCTGTAAACCAAAAATGGGGGTTTGGCTGATTAACCCCAGATATTTTCGGTGATTTTTTTCCTGTTTGATACAGGATTGTTTCGTAAAACTGGCAAATATCACTTTGACAGCGAATCGCCTGCTTTTTTAATTGTCACATATCACTTTTGATTAACCGAATCTATAAACCTAGACCCGTCTTTTTCCAAAAGTTTCCTGATGCGGATACAAGTGTAGATTGTAGCCTATTTCACAAAAATTACACTCTTTTCGTGCATTATTTATGAACTTCTTTACTAAGATTAAGCCACCTTTATCAAAAAGACATTAAAAATGGTGGTAATACCATTAAATCTTGTCGAAAACTTTTTGGTTGGCCAGTGGCATTCTCATTAAATTAAAAGGTAGGCACACTTGCTGCTTTATAAAACTTATACAAATTGTTCCTAACTGAACAAATAGTATTTATGTTCTGCTTGAACTTGATCCGAAGGCGGATATTTGTTTACAGATATTAGTTCTGGTGGAACTAATTGGACATATTCACTATTAGCTAGTGATTGGTGTTTGTTTCCAGGCACTAACTCCTGTATATGCTATCCCAAAAACTTGAACTAAGGAGTTAAAGTTATGGCATATTTTTAGCGAGGTAAGAGACAAATTCAGATTTCTCTTGATTTAGCCTTATTCACACATTAGCGCAGAGTTGAGTTTTCTACCCTGTGCAACTTGACAAACTGTTCCTATGGTAGACAACGATATTTTAATCGGGTGATAAATAATATTGTTGCTAAAGTTGCCCAATGGTGTATTTGAGTAAATCAACGTATGCCAATTGTAATTATGAATACTTCGGATTTGAAGAAGGTGGCTGTCATCTGGTTATGAAAAGTTTTGTGTATACTTATTAAGCTTGGCTTTGTAGATAATATCTAGTTGCGCTTTATAAGCATAGCAAATGCTTTCCCCCTTTGTGGAGAAAATTTATGATTTTTCGAGAAAAAGTTATGGGAACAGGTAACAGGGAACAGCTAAGAGAAAAGGGATGGAGGATGAATTACCAATCACCTATTACCAATCACCCATGACCTAGATATCTAAATCTGTCATATTCAGTTTAGAACCATAGGTTTCAATGAATTCCCGGCGGGGTGCGACGCGATCGCCCATCAGAATGGTAAAAATCCGATCAGCTTCGGCTGCGTCTTCAATTTCCACTCGTTTGAGAGTACGGGTTTCTGGATTCATGGTGGTTGTCCAGAGTTGTTCTGGCATCATTTCTCCCAGTCCTTTAAAACGTTGAATGGTATAGTTAGCATTACTGGGAAGAGTACCTAGATGTTGTTGCAATTCCCGTTCGCTATAACAATACTGGTAATTTTTACCCCGTTCGACTTTGTACAAGGGAGGACAAGCAATATAAATGAAACCCTGTTCAATTAATGCTCTTTGATAACGATAGAAGAAGGTTAACAACAATGTGCGAATGTGCGCCCCATCCACGTCAGCATCAGTCATTAACACTACGTGATGATATCGTAATTGTGCGGGGTTGAATTCTTCACCTTTAACACCTAAACCGAGCGCTGTAATTAAGGCTTGAATTTCGTTATTTTTATAGATTTTGGCATCGTCGGTTTTTTCGATGTTGAGGATTTTACCACGCAAAGGGAGAATTGCCTGGGTGCGGCGATCGCGTCCTTGTTTGGCGCTATTGTGAACAAATACACCACTGGCTAAAGCGAAGTTATGTGTTTGTGGAACTTCGATATCGTAAACATCTACCTGTTCTGCTAGACGTTCAATACTGACAATGCGGTGATTGTAATTAGCAACAGCTTCACAAGCTAACGCTGGATTACCATCAAAGTAACGTTGACAGAAACTATCAAACCGTAATAAAGACTTATCTTTTGTCTGTTGACGGTAGATGTTATAAGCTTCTAAATCCAGCTTACCTTGCTCAATTTCAATCTGCTTGAGGACAGTAATAGTTTTGCGATAGTAGGTTTGCTGCAAAGTAGCATGACGTTGGGCGCGAAATTCAGGTGTCCATTGCTGTTGAGTTTTTTCTCGCCGCCATGCTAATAAAGCTTCATTTTCCCATTGTTCCTTAGCCAACAGTGATTGATTTGCACGGGCTTGGGGATTATTCGCAAAATAGGTGCTAACTCTTTGAGATTGGGCTAAACGGTTGGCTTCATCACTCCAATAGTCTTGCTGTGCTTGATTGAGGCGTTCATGGTTTTCTTGACGATAGGTTTCGTTATTGTCATAAAACTCGCGCCATTTGCCCAGCATATAGCTTTGATAAGCTTCATTTTGCCATTGTTCCTTAGCTTGTTCTGACAAAATCTGCCGCGTTTCTGGCTGCTGCATCCTTTGGCTCATCTTGGCACGAAATTCTTCACTTTGACGAGTTTTCCGGCTCTTTTCAATTGCATCTTGACGATGTAATGTTTTTTCAACGTGAGCGCGGTGTAAAGTTAAATGTGCTTGAGCAGATAAACGCTGTAAATTGGTAGGATTGTTATTACGTTTGTTGAAATCAAGATGATGGCAGTGTTCTCCATCTGTTAGCTGATAAACACCTAAATAACGGTTATACCAATCCGCTAAGGTATGGGTAAACAACCAAGAATCAGAACGGGGATTCCAAACCATTTCATAACCATCAATGGTAATCCTTGGATTGCTGATATCAGATATTTGCCGATATAGAGGCATGAGGGAATCATTAGGGGTTAATAATGCGGCTTGCTTGTAGCTGCCATCGCGTAACATGAAGCGATGATCCGGTGTGCAAACAATTGTTTCGCCATTATCCAATGTCACCTTAATGACTTCAGCATTGGCTTTAGTCATGCGGGGGTTAATAATCCGTTCTACCCCAATAGTGCCATCATTACGAATAGTGTAGCAAAAATGCTCTTTTCCCTGTGCTTGTTCGGCGACGATTTCTTTAAAACTGAGCGATCGCCCATCAACTAATGCTACTAATGTATCACCATGAAAACAGCCTCCCGCGGAATCCCCTTCCACGATGTATATTTCCGATTCAGCAGGATCACGAGAGCTACAATCTGCTAATTTACCAGGTAGAGGTGAAGATTCTAATACTGATTTCCGTCGTACCAATTCCCGCGCATGACGAGCAGCTTCAGCAGCTTTAAATGCTTCGATGGCTTTATCTAAAATAGCATCAGCGATCGCCGGATGAAAGTCCAGATACTCAGTCAGAACTTCACCGACAAAAGAATCAACGATACCGCGAACTTCTGTATTTCCCAGTTTAGTTTTAGTTTGTCCTTCAAATTCAGGATCAGGGACTTTCACGGAAATTACAGCAGTTAAACCTTCGCGGACGTGTTCACCACTGAGGTTAGATTCATTCTCTTTAATCTTATTGCGTTTCCGGGCAGTTGCGTTTAATGTTCGAGTTAAAACTGCCTTTAATCCTTCTAAGTGCGTACCACCATCAATAGTCCGAATATTATTAGCAAAACCGAGAACATTATCTGTATAAGCGTCAGTACACCACTGCAAAGAAACTTCTACCTGGACGTTATTACGTTCCCCTTGGACATAGATAATTTCTTCATGGATAGGTTGCTTCTCACGGTTCATGTAGGCGATATATTCCTTAATACCACCCTTGTATTCGTAAGTTTCTATTCTCGGTGTTTCGCTTTTAAGGATTTCTAAACGATGATCTGTAAAGGTAATTCTTACACCTGCATTTAAATACGCTAACTCGCGCAATCGTCCTGATAAAGTAATGTAATCGAATTCTATGCTGGTGGTAAAAATTTGTGTATCTGGCTTGAAGGTAATAGAAGTACCAGTTCTATCTTCTTTGTAAGGCGTTGCTACCAATTCCGTAACTGGGAAACTCCGTTCATATCGCTGCTTATGTACCTTGCGATCGCGCCAAACTGTAACCTCTACAAACTCAGAAAGGGCGTTCACAACCGAAATTCCCACTCCGTGTAAACCACCAGAAACTTTATAGCCACCACCGCCAAATTTACCACCAGCATGGAGAACAGTTAACACGGTTTCTAAAGCTGATTTTCCGGTTTTTGGGTGAATATCGGTAGGAATACCCCGACCATCATCTGTTACGGTGACAGAACCATCAGCATTGATATCCACTTCAACATGGGTACAGTGACCCGCCAAAGCTTCATCAACAGAGTTGTCCACTACCTCGTAAACTAAATGGTGGAGTCCTCGCGGACCTGTAGTACCAATGTACATCCCTGGTCGTTTGCGGACGGCTTCCAGACCTTCCAGAACTTGAATCTGATCGGCGCTGTAACTGCTCGTCATGAAAATTCTCCTGATACTTGGGGTTAATATCGCCAAAAGGCGAAAAAAGTCAAATCACACCGCCATTATAACACAAAAGCCTTCCTGCCGTCTGTAGCGCAATTTTATGAGAAGTTTGTATAGTGGTTATAACCCTAACGGGAATTCAAGAGACAATTACCTGTTCCCAGTTCTTCTTCCCAATGACTAATAACTAATGACCAATGACTAAATTAATTGTAATTTGTGGAGCGACAGCGACGGGTAAATCTAGTTTGGCTTTAAGTTTGGCACAAAGGTTAAATTCTGTAATTCTTGGTGCTGATTCTCGGCAAGTATATCGTGAGTTTGATATTGGTACGGCTAAACCAAATGTGGTTGAACAAAAATCAGTTCCCCATTATTTAATAGATATCTGTCAACCAACTGAAATAATGACATTAGCAGATTATCAGGAACAAGCACGAGCTTTGATTACTAGCTTGGGGGTTGAAACACTGTTGTTAGTGGGTGGAACTGGTTTATATATTCGTTCCATTGTTCAAGGAATGAAGATTCCCAGGGTTTCACCACAACCAGATTTGCGATCGCAGTTAGCATCTCTGGGGCAAATCCAACTTTACCCCATGTTACAACAAGTTGATCCGATTGCTGCTCAAAAAATTCATGCTAACGATTTAGTGCGAACTTTAAGGGCTTTAGAGGTTTATTATACAACTGGTATGCCGATTTCTGAACAACAAGGAGAAAATCCCCCAGATTATCCAATTTTGCAAATTTGTTTAGATTCTGATGCAGAACATTTAGATGTAAGAATTCGCCAGCGAACTGAGCAAATGATAGCCGATGGTTTAGTCGCTGAAGTTGAATATCTTTGTCAAAAATATGGTGCTGCTTTACCTTTATTAAATACTTTGGGATATGAAGAAATTAAGCAATATTTAGCCGATGAACTTTCTTTAGATGAAGCTAAAGAATTAATTGTTTTACATACCAGACAATTCGCCAAACGTCAACGAACTTGGTTTAGACAATCTCCTAATCTCGAATATGTTAACATGAATAATCCTGATTTATTAGAAAGTGTTTGGCAACGAATTAATCACAAATTCGTTATTTGTTAGCTGCTTTTATAAAGACAGTTAGGACAAGTTAAATAAGTTAAAAAAACTTACCCATGAGAATTAGATCAGCAAAACCGTAAATACTAATTCCTAATAGGAGTAATGCGGTCAATTGGGTAAGGCGTTGTTGAGTTAAAATTGTGTGGTTGTGTCCGTTGGGAGATATTGCTTCTCGGACGAGGATAGAAGTTGATGCGCCAATGACAAAACTCAAACCTAGTATGATGTAAGGCTTATCTGGGACAATGGTGGAGACTGTCAGCATAGCGATCGCTAATGTCAACATTAATAATTCCACAAACCGGGGTGGATGATCTTGAATAAATAAAATTAGGCTATTTAAGCAAAAGTTCCAGGTTCTCATAATTTGTCAGTTGTCAGTGGTTGTTGCACTCACCACTGACACCTATATTAACTAACGAGCGCCAGCTTTTACCCCTGCACCAGTTTTCTGAGTTGAGTCTTCTGGAAGTTCCACACCAAAAACTCGACAAAAGACCTTTTCTACTTTATATCCTGTATCAATAGATTCCAAGGGATCTTTCCGCAGACGGTGACGCAGACATAAGGTAATTACCCGCCGGATATCGTCAACTGTTACTTCTGTCCGACCTTCAAAGGCGGTTAAGGCTTTAGCCGCACGGTTTGTCACAATGTCACCCCGCAACCCGTCTACATCCAATTCTGAACAAACTTCGGAAATTTTTACCCGGAAGTCATAATCTAAATTAACTTGTGGTAATAAGTTTTGGGCATTGACAATTTGCTCTTGTAATGCTATTTGGGGAGCTTGGTGTTTTTCTAAATACACAGGCGGATTTTGGTCAAATTCACCCCGTTCTTCCACAATTTGCACCCGCAAAGCTGGTTCTTTCACAGTGCGGATTTCCGCGTGCATTCCAAAACGGTCAAGAAGTTGGGGACGCAGTTCCCCTTCTTCTGGGTTTCCCGAACCGACGAGAACAAATTTGGCTGGGTGACGGATAGAAATTCCTTCCCGTTCGACGGTATTCCAGCCACTAGCAGCGGAATCGAGAAGTACGTCTACCAAGTGGTCATCTAACAAGTTGACCTCATCAACGTAAAGAATACCTCGGTTGGCTTTGGCTAGAAGTCCGGGTTCAAAGGCTTTGACACCCTCAGACAACGCCTTTTCAATGTCAATTGTCCCACAAACTCGGTCTTCTGTAGCGCCCAATGGTAAATCTACCATTTGCACCTTTTTGTGAGTGATGGGAATTTCTAACCCTTGGGCTACCTGTTGACGGACTTCATCACTCATCAAGTCCGTGTCGTTGGGGTCACTGTTGAAGGGGTCATTAGCGACAACAGGGATTTCTGGTAAGAGGTCCGCCAAGGCGCGGATAGTTGTAGATTTTCCGGTGCCGCGATCGCCCATAATCATTACACCACCAATTTTGGGGTCAATGACATTTAACAGCAGCGCCAGTTTCATTTCTTCTTGACCAACGATGGCTGTAAATGGAAAGACCGCACGACGCGCACTCGCACTAGCTTGAGCAGTTGAAGTCACTAAATTACCTTAACAATATTTTTTATTACAATTCCTTATTTTGACACATTTTGGGGAGGTGGGTCGGTTGTTCGTTCAGAGAACTCCTTTAAAACCCACATTCCGCACTTCATTTTGTAATACACCAAGATTACCATTTTTTGAAGCATAAATAAGTAGGTTGGCGTTGAAAATTGTCGTTATGGCAAGGCAAAAGGCAAGAGGCAAGAGTGAATAGGGTTTGGGCGATTTTACGTTTCTTTACACATTTTGGTTTTATTGTGTTCACCTACTTATGTGACACTTGAGGGTGCAGAATGTGGGTTACAAAGGGGGATCTCAAGATTGCTAAGGAAGGGGTTTTAATTCAACTCTGTGGTCTGCTGTAGTATTTATGACCTGCCATAGCCATTGCCAAAAATCCCCACATAATCATCCCGGCAATACTCAGCATCCCACTATAGATAATTAACTGAGCGCAAGAACTGATACCAATAGCGCGGGCAGCACTGAGAAAACTATCAAAACTACCTTCAGTATAATTACTAACGGCAATTAGCATTAATACTAACCCAATAATATAGGGTATAGCACCAATCCAACCCAAGGTAAAAAACATATCTAAAATGCCGCTATCAATAACAATCACTTCTATTTGTCCAGTTTTTTCATTCACTTTCCAGATATTTCCAAAGCCGTTACCGACAACATTAGAAAGAGCTAAATTCAGGTTTCTGTCATAAGTTGCGGATCTATCTCTAAAACTACCATCTTGTTCGAGATTAGAAAAACTTTCAAATCGCGTGGTAATAACTTTAGAAAGCGGTTCGATAGTTACCAAGGGAATAACACAGATTGACATTACTAAAATTATGGTAATTAATTGCATTTGAATTCTGGGTTTTACTGAACCAAAAATCATAATTATTCCTAGCAACCAGCCGCCCCAACTTGTCCGCACTTGGGAAAGTAAGAATGATAAATAACCCACAGCAGCAGCAGGGAAAATTAACGGCCCAGTGCTGGTAAATAATAATAGTAAACCAGCTTGCATGACAGTCCCAAATGGACCAGGTGAGTGTAATGTACTCCAAACGCGCATTCCAAAAGGAATTGGGTGTCCAGCACTGGTAAACATTTTCGATTGAATTAGCCAATATCTATCCCATTCAGGAGCGACAACAAATTGATAGACTCCGTAAGCTCCTAGTATGAGTACACACCAAATAAATGTTCTTTGCAGATGCTGACGATAACTGGGATAATCTCGCCAATTAGAAAATAGATGAAAAGCAAAAATTATCGGGCTTAACCAATCTAAAAAACTCCGAACTACAGGGAGAGGTTGATTGTAAATTAAACCTATTAAACATCCATAAGAAACTCCTATGGCTGCTAAAAGAAATGGCAGTCCCCCTTGACGAAGACTGCTAGGTAGATGTTTGAGAAAGGTGAATATGGTCAGGAATACGACTAAATAAGGTGCAATTAACATTTGTCTGGTGGGGTCCCAGCCAACTTTATAGTCAACGAAACGAGTGATTATAGGGGTCAGAAACCAAATCCACCAAGTGAAACCGATATAGTGGATGGGATGCCGTAAATACAAAAACACAGCGACTAGAAAGGCACTGGCGGAAAAAACAAAGTGCAAACTGCCTGTACTGGTAAAGTAGCAAGCTGTTGTGATTAAGATAAAACCCAGGATGATGATCCAACTTTGGGCTGATCGATCTTGGGGAGAAAATTGTTCTTTTAAAACTGTATTGGAAAGTATTGGTTTGGAAATCATTTTGATCTGATTATTCTATAAAAAGTTTAGTTAGGAGATAGATCCCTGACTTCTTGAAGAAGTCGGGGATCTGGGTTGGGGTAGTTAATAACTAAGATGGTGTTTTTTTATGTTTCTATATTTTTGATATCCTAACCATCTTCCTTGTAAGGATGCTCGCAATTTTTTACTGGCAATTTCTTTTTGTTGGGGAAATAGTCTCAGCCATTGACATATTCCTAAACTTTCTCTTGTACCAACTAAAATTGACCAAGATAAAAATACAATTTTACCCAGGGGCGAAAGATGTTCTAATAAAATTAAGGTTTCGTTGTGGACTAGGTTAATTAATGCGGTGTCGTTAAAGTTGTGGCGTTGATCTTCGTCAAATCTTTGGGCGGGATAGTGATCTACTGCAATGCTGGGATCATAAATTATTTTCCATCCAGCCCGTTTGAGGGTGAGGGCGAAGGACATTTCAAAATGTACTTGTGCGCCTGTTCCTTGCATTCTGTCGTCAAAGCGTAATTTACCGATCGCCTGGGTACGAAAGCTCATATTCACACCTTTGAGAACATCAACCTCACGGGGTGCGCCTATTCCTAAATGATGGTTGCCAATGACGCGCCCCCACCATTGCAATTTACCAACTATGGGACGAGAACCATTTTCTAATTTGTCTCCTTGATACACCCAATCACGACCACCAACGCCACCAACGGCATAATTAACGCTGAAGTGAGTATTAATTTTTGCTAACCAATCCGGGTGGGGGGCGGCATCATCATCGGTGATGGAAAGAATGTCTCCCTGGGCTTGTGCTAGTCCGGCGTTGAGGGCGGCGACGACTCCCGGCTGAGTGACGGTGACAATCTGTAAGGGGAGGAAGTGGGGCGGAAATTGTTGGAGAAATTGCTGGGTTTCTGTGTCTGTATCTCTGACAACAACGATCGCCTGATCAACTGATTTAGTTTGCCGTTGCAGTGCTTTCAGACAGCGGGCTAGGTCTTGAGGACGGCGATAGGTGGGGATGAGAACTGTGTTTCTCATGGGTGATTAACTCCTCAAATATATTTAGATAGGTTTGTGCCATTGTTGACCAGCTATGTTGTTCGGCAATAGTCCGGGCAACTTTACCCATTTGTTGACGCAGTGAGCGATCGCTATTTAATAATCTAAGCGCATCTGCTAAATTATTAGTATCATCACAATCTTCTAAAACGATGCCACAGTCGGGATTAACTAAATCAGCCGCACCAGTAGTAGTGGCGGTAATCACGGGCAAACCTGAAGCCATCGCTTCAATCACTACAAGTCCAAAGGGTTCATAACGGGATGGAAACACAAATAAATCTGATGCCCGTTGAATTTGGGGCATATCACGGCGATAACCTAAAAAATGCACTCTTTCACTAATATTTAATGCTTTTGCCATTGCCGGATAAGGGCTATCTTCAGTACCACCGACCACTGCTAAATGCAATTCAGGAACTTTTACCAAAGCATGAAGTACAGTATCTAAGTTCTTGCGAGAAATCCGAATATCGCCGGCAAATAATGCCAAATTAACATTCTCAGGTAATCCTAATTCCCTCCGAGAACTGACACCAGGAGCAAATTCTTGTAAGTCTACACCATTAACAACAACTCGAATTTGTGAACGAGGTACACCAATATTTACTAATTCTTGGGCAACTTTTTCTGAGACGGCAATAATGATTTTGGATTGTCGAAAAGCTTGTTTTTCCCAATAAGCATTAGCCGCAGTAAATAACCATTGATATAACCCGTACAAATCTTTACGGTTATGGGAAATATGCACAGGTGATTTCAACCAAGAACCATGTACAAAATGCACGGCATTGACATCACTTGCTCCCATAGTAATCGCGCCATTGACCTTAATCACATCCAAATTGGCTCGATTCTTACGCAACCAATCGGCACTTTTTTGGGCAAAGATGAAATTGCGAATAAATTCCGTAGGATACCCTCCTACTGGAATATAAATACAATTAACAGCACTATTTTCGGCTAACTCTGGGGCAATTTCACTAGCTAATAATGTCAGATCATGACCACGCCGAATTGCTTCTTGCACTACTTCATAATTAACTCTACCTTGACCATCACCTTTTCTGACTTTGTGGGTAACAATACAAATTTTCACTCATAACCTCTTGTAATTGACTAAATTAGGAAATTTTCCAGATTTTATTCGTTAAATTGGTAGGAATAAAACTAATAATTAAAGCCGCTAAAGTTCGTAAGTTAAACTTTTGCTCACTTAAAGTTTGCCAAAAATAACGGCGGGCATCTGTGATTTTTTGATCTCGTAATAAGCCAATTCCTAAAGTTGTATTGGCTTCTAACCATTTGGTTTTAAAGTAGGACTTAAATTCCTGTAACCGTTGATCCTCCATAAAAGTTTGATAACAGAATATCTCACTTTTACCTTTACGGATTTTTGCTTGCACACTGCGACTACCACTGAGCATAGTATCAGTTTGTTCATGCTCTCGATATTTGGTTAATTTTTCGGGAACATAGTAAACTCCATAGCCAGAAATACAACAAAGATAAGTTAAATATAAATCCCACATTCCGTCAACCTCTGAAGGAATATGATCCCAATTAAGCACTCCATTTCTAATTACACAAGCAGCCGCAGTGGGAATACTTTTATCAATTAAGCCAATTTGAGTAAAATTTTTATGAACTCCGGCAGTGATTTGATCACGTTTATAACTGCGGGTATTGTTTTCAGTGGCAGCGACATTAATTTTACTATCACCATCTATAATATATTGGTCACAAAATGCTAAAATTAAATCGGGATTTGCTTCTAAATTGGGAACAAGTTTCGATAAAAAATCCTCATTCCATATATCATCATCATGGAGACTGGCCACATATTTACCTGTAGCAATTTTAAAACCATGAAACTGATTAGCTAACATCCCAATATTTTGCTCATGTCGCCAAAATTTGATCCGTGAGTCTTGAAATGATTCAATTAGTGCTTGAGGATTTTCAGAACTACAATTATCAGAAACAATAATTTCTAGATTTTGATAGGTTTGGTTAACAGCACTATTAATGGCTTGTTTTAGGTATTCTGGGCGATTATATGTGGGGATAATCACGCTTACCAAAGGTTCGGAGGAGTTAATATTTAACATTGCTTGGCGGATGAGAAAATAAACTATGGGAAAATTGAATGATTGTTTATCTCACTTCATTTTGAATTTGATAATATTGCCAAAATTTGCCACGTTGTTGCAGTAGTTCTTGATATGCTCCCTGTTCTACAATTTTCCCTTGTTCTAAAACCACAACTTTATCGGCTTTAGCTATAGTAGAAAGACGGTGAGCGATCGCAATTACTGTCCGTCCCACAGATAGCTTTTCTAAAGATTCTTGAATTAACCGCTCAGATACAGAATCTAAGGCACTTGTAGCTTCATCTAGAATCAGGATTTCGGGATTTTTTAGCAATGCGCGAGCGATCGCAATTCTTTGTCTTTGTCCACCTGATAACCGCACACCTCTATCTCCTAATTGCGTATCGAAACCCGTCGGCATTTCTAAAATAAATTCTAAAGCATTTGCCAATCGTGCAGCTTCTTTAATCTCTGTTGCTGTAGCTGTTGGTGTCCCATAAGCAATATTATTCCAAACAGAAGTATTGAAAATGAAAGTATTCTGACTCACAACTGCTATCTTAGAACGCAGAGAGTTAATGTCAAATTTGCGAATATCAACTTCATCTATATAAATATGGCCATCAGTCGCATCATGAAAGCGAGGAATTAAATCTGCAAGTGTGGTTTTTCCAGCCCCAGAGGAACCGATTAAAGCTGTCATTTGCCCTTGTTTAATCGAGAGAGTAATATTATGTAAAACCCGTTGGTTAAGACTATAATCAAAATCCACCGACACCAAATCAATTGATCTTTTGAACCCAGGAAATCTGAGTGCGCCATTTTGAAAATAGATTTTATCATCAGTTTTTAACAAATCCTTGATATTTTCCACTGCTCCTGCTTGGGTACTTAAAAAAGCCACTACCCCATTCAAATCCTGAGTCATAGGAATAATGCGGAACAGGACAAAAAAGAAAGTTAACAAAGCCGAAACCTTCATTAATCCTGTAGTCAAAGCCACAATAATCATACTAATCAGAATTAGCGTAGATATACTCTCCGCCAAAGGCTTAACTATCAAAGAAATCCAATAAACACTTTTCCAAGTATTAACAATTTTTTCACTGGCTTGATAATACCGATTTCGCTCAAATTCTTGAGTCGAAAAAGCATGAATTGTGCGAATACCTTCAATAAACTCCAGCACCCTAGCAGTAAAATTATCATTAGCAGAAGTAATCGCAAAACTACGTTCTCTAATTTGTTTATTTAAAGTAGATAATGCCACCGCCAAAAGACTAAATAGTAAAATAGAAACTATAGTCATTTTCCAGGAAAGCACAAACAAAGAAATAGAATAGACAATCAGTGTAAAACCTCTAGTGATTAAAAAAGCTAGTCCACCAAAAATTTGTCTAATTCTCTCCATCTCACTGGTAAGAATATTAACCAATTCTCCAGATTTTTTATGACTAAAATAACTGAGAGTTTGAGCCTCTAACTGTTGAAAAATTCGTTTACGTAGATTATCTACTAAACTGATTTCACTAAACTGAATGCAAATCTGTCCTATATAATTAAAGGATGCCCGCATACAAGTTGTCACAACAATTAAAGCAGATATTCGATATAATCGCTCTGTTGCTGAACCATTAATTCCTAAAATCAAAATATCAAACCACTCTATCCCTGTTTTCACAGGTTCAGAACCAGGAGTAGTTAAACTTTGCAGAAACACCAGCAAAAATCCTAAACCAAACCCTTCAAAACTTGCCGCTAAGGCCGAAAATACGATAGCTAAAATCGCCACAACTCGAAAGTGTTTAAATTCTCGTAATATTACCCGATTATTTTGCCACAAACTTGTAGCTTGCAATATTTTCACTGTTGACGGTAGAAATTTGGAATCCATAAAAATTTTGACCGATAATTTTGATAATTAAGTATAGAAGCACCAATCTCAAGAAAATCAATATGCTTACATAGGAGCGCGACGAATAAAACGACCAAGAGCGGAACCACAAAGAATTTCAAATTTCTGCCATAGTATTTTTGCCATTGAATATAATTGAATAGGTGTTTGGCTATGCCGCCAATATAATTTATCAGTTATGGTGGGAGAACTACCTTCTAAAGCACTGAGAAGTAGTTTTTTGCGCCAAGGTTTAATATGTGGGACTGTGGCGTGAGACATAATAGTACCACCAGGAACAAAATCCATGCCATCTGGTCCAACGGTACTCAAAGGATAATTAGTCAGCATCAATGCTAAGTTTAAATAAGTCTGATCTCCATACAGATATGGATAATGATTAAAGGTATTACCGTTATAAAGATCCTTTAAATTGGCATATCCTGCCATTTCACCCAATTCTTCTAATTTCTGCCAAACTTTTAAGATAGATTTGTAGTTTTTATGAACTCCAATAAAGCCACTATTGTAGTGATAATCTAACTCGCGCTCACAAGCAAACCCATTATTTTCAGCAAATTCTTTCCATGCTAACCGTCGAGGATGATTCGCCGGCACAAGATACCAAGAATCACCACAAAGAGCAATTCCTCGACTTACCCAATTTTCATAAAAATCCCAGTTACATTTATTGACAATATCAGGATCAAAGTAAAATAAAGCATCAATATCTGGACAATAATTTTCCCATAACTGGGACATGAAATCCGGCTTGTAAAAACCTAAATGTTTTGGAGTTGTTAGTTTGACAAATCGGATTGCACAACCTTCACCTACAAAAAACTCTTGATAACCATTTTCTGTTTTTAGATCCTTAGCCCAATGGGGTGTATTGCCACGATAACCAGCCCAAATTATGCCTTGAAACCCATGATAATACAGGGAATTTACTAAAGCCCCCACACCATAATGGTAGTCTTTCTCAAATACGGTACAAATCGCTGTTTGCATGATATTTCTTATTTTTTAATTAGCTACATAATTCACGGTCATCAATATGAGAACAGGAAGTATTCATCAATTAGACAAAAATGCTTGAGAACACAGAAATAATATATTTGTTCTCAACTATAAGCAGTTTATACTGAGATTTTTTTTTGCTTATTTAATTGATCATTTTGTGATTCCAAGCTTAATTTAACTGCATTTTCTAAAGACAAGCAACGATTATTAACTAGACAAAATTTTCCCTGTAATAAGTTCAATACATTAGATAAATTATTCAAAATGAATGTACCTAAAGTAATATTCAAATCTGTCATTTCTTGTTTAGCTATAGAACTAAACTTAATAACCTGAAAAAGTTGCCCATTTTCTCCGACATACCACTCATAATCAAACAATAACTTGGGAGAATATATCTGTATAGTTATCAATCCTCCTAGTATGACTGGACTCATAAATAGTATTGAAAATAAAGCCCAAGTCCAATCAATTATTATTTGTAAAGTCTTGAAAATTTGATTACGCTGTTTCGATAATTTCTGATGACCAGAAATATTCATAAATATAGGCTTATTAGCTTTTTGACAAGCATTTGCCCAGACTTTTAATAAAGAATCACCGATTTTGGGATCTATGCTGACTAAACTAACTGGAGAATGTTTTAAACATTCTATTAAAGATTCTTCATTTTCTAGTGCAGCTAAATGGGGTTGTGAGAATTTTTCAGAGGCTTTGACTAATAATTTTCCTCTGCGCCATTTTAATGAGCATGATAGGAAGTTAAACTTTTCAGATTGCTGGGGGACAATAGAGTTATTATTTAGACTAGAAATGACTGAAATTGGCATATATTAACAGTGATAAAGTAGTAAAAGCTTGACTTAATATTTACAATGAGGAAATTAATATTTCCTTGAACGAACATTATTGTATAGGAGTCATATAGCAATGATTAAATATGACAACAGGAAATTAGGGACACTTGTATTTATGATCAAGAGTAGTCATCTCAGAGAAGATACTAAGTTTTTGCAAGCCTTCGGTTTCGTCTTGGAGATTTTGATGATGGGTTTCAATCTCTAGAATATAAGACTCTCGATAAATAAATCATCAAGAAACAACTTCTTTATTCACTCTTTAAATAAAGATTACTTTTTTATATATAATATTAAGATATGGTGAAATGGACTAATCGTAACTAAATAAAAATAAACCTTATTTTATGCTTGCAAAGTATCTCATAAATTGCTTATTAGGTAAGTAAAAATAAATGTGAAGTGTATTAGTCATACAACAAAAATATTCTGTATAGTGAATGGTCATTTGCCAACATACTACAGTAATAAATTGAAAATTAAAAAAGCAAATAATATCAATTTTTTAGCAGAGATTTATAAACAAAACTCAATACATTTAAACAACAAGTATCGAACCCTAATTAGACGTGAGTTCGATGAACCTCACCCCACTCCGCGTTGGAGAGGGGCATATTGGTTTGTTTTTAGCAGCATAAAATCAGAGTTTTAAGCCTCTCCAGTATTAAATATTAACTCAAGTTGCTAGTTATCTCCTTGAGGCTGGTAATGGCTAATTGGTAATAAAAACTCTGGTTTCATCCTGTTGATCCTTTAATCCTGGACATCCTGATAGCGAAGCGTGGCGTTAGCCATTTCTGACAATTTACCTAACTAACAACTTACATTACTTAATTGATCTTGAATAGTCAACACAAAAACCCCTGTCTAATGCAGGGGTCAATATATTTTTGTGGGTTAAATAGTCAGCAAATATTCTACTTTATTCTTCGATTGCCGATTGTAAAACTAATTGTTTTGGTTTTACATAAGGTACATAGGTGCTATCAGATGGAGATACGCCATTGGCTACAACCCCAATCAGATTTAACCTACTCAACATCCCTGTAGCTTGATTAAGTTGGGTGCGTGTCACCTTACCAATACTTGCCATCATCACCACACTACGACAAGATGATGCCGTGAGCATAGCATCTACTAACCCAAGAACGGAAGGGGCATCTATGATTACTAAATCATAATTTTCTTCAAATGCAGCCATTAATTGCATCATGCGGGGAGAACTCAAAAGATGGGCAGGATCGGTGGGAGTTGGACCCGCTGTTAAAATATCAATGTAAGGCGATCCAGAGTAAGGAATACTGATATGATTAGGTAGATTAACTTCACTTTCTAATAAACTCGAAAGTCCTTGCTCATTAGGAAGATTTAACTGTTTATGCAGATTAGGATCGCGTAAATTGGCATCAATTAGTAAGACTTTTTTATGTAGGCGAGCCGCACTCATAGCTAGACCTAATGCCAAAGCTGATTTACCATCATCTGGTAATGCTGATGTTACCATTAATGATCTTAGATCTGAGACTTTATTGAGCAGTTCAATATTTTTGTAAATGAGATCCAGTGATTCCCACTGGGGAGAAGATTGTAATACTTGAATTGTCCAAGGTGCGAGAACTTCTGGTTTGCCAAATGGCAATTTGATCATGGATTCTCTGGGTTTGGCAGGTGGCAATTTAGGAGTTGTTCCTAATAATGGAAGAGCAGCTTGTTTTTCTAATTCCGCAGTGGTATGTACAGCGTCATCAGATGCTTCACGAATAAAGGCAGCAAGTCCTCCTAACATTAAGCCAATTACTCCTCCTAATAAGAGATTTTGTCTCATGTTGGGACCAGTATGAAGACCTTCTTGGGGTTCTTCTACTACCTCCCAATTAAATCCACCTTTAGAAAGTTCTTGGCGTAATTTTTGTTCTGCTCTTAATAATTGTTCTAATCTTTCTCTGCTAAATTGTAGTTGAGGGAGAATGCGATTGTAATAAGCCAATAGAGAAGGAAACCGCTTGAGGTCGGCTTGTAATTCTTTCTCTTTGGCTGCTAAGGTTTGATCGCGGGCGGTTAATGCAACGATAGTAGTTTGGGTTTCTACTAATTGACCTGTGAGATTAAGATCAATTTGTCCTAGTTGTCCTTGTTCTAAAAGATTGTCTCCTGAACTAAAGGTAGAATTGGTCTTTTCTCCTAAAGTTCTGCTAACTTCTTTTTGTAAAAGTTGTTTTTGACTTTGCAGTTGTTCATATAATTTCTGAACACTGGGAGTATCATCTGTGAAACGTAAACGTTCTTGTGCTAAAGCCAATTCTGTTTTTTGGATTTCATTGAGTAAGCCTTGGTAGCGGGTAGACTGACTCAGACGAGAAGAAACTAAGGCATTTTGTGGAGAACGGTTCAGTTGTGCTTGCAAAGATTTTTGCTTTGCTAAGGCTTCTTCATACTGGGAACGAGTTGTTTGTCGTTCTTGTTGGACAGTATTTAAAGCTGTCTCTACGGTTTTAGCTTGAGCATCTGGATCAATTAGATTTTGACTTCTGCGAAATCTTTGGAGATTTGCTTCGGAAGCGGTTACTTCGTCAGTAGCTTTTCTTAATTGATCTCTGATAACTTGTAAACCTTTTTGTAGGCGTGAATCTTGCTGTTGTTTATTGTATTCTAAATAAACTTGCTGAATTGTTTTGAGAACTTTTTGGGTTTTTTCTGGATCGCTATCGGTGTAATCAACTTGAAATATTTTAGTAGCAATATTATCCTCTGGAGTCTTAATTTGAGTGAGGACTAAGGATTTTTTCAAATCCATTACAGTTAAGTCTGGATATTCAGTTTTAAGTCTATCAACTGCTTTTTTAATCAGTCCAGAACTCTGCATCAAGTTTAATTGAGTAGCTGTATCTACCTCCACATTAGCATCAGTAAATTGACTTTCAGTGTTATCTGTTTCTTTCTTGCCTTGATAGTTAGGCTCTACTAACAATTGCATGGTGCTTTTGAAGCTAGGTGGGGTTTTTAATGTAATGATGCCAGCAATAGCCGTAGAACTGAGCAATACTAATAATAACCAGGGAAATCTTCGCAGAATTACGGCAAACATTTGTCCATAGCCTGGTTCTGTTTCTGATGCTGGATTTATATTGGGATTTAGACTAGTTTGAACCACTTTTATTATCCTTATCTGCGATACACTACGCAAACACCTAAAAAATTAAATGAATTAGGGATGCACACCTCCAATACTGCAAGGCAGAATTAAAAATTAAAAAAGCAAATTATATAAGCTTTCTCGGAACTTTTAATGATGAGTTATTTTTGCCATGCTGCACTAGCTTGATCAATAACTTGCTCAACTTTCCTAAAGAATGACTGTTCTGAGAAATTGCTAACAGCATGATTACGGATAGTTTCGTAATCCCAAGATATTCCTCCAGCTTCTAGTAAAGCTGCTTGTAAAGAGCATGGTGCTTGTCTTTTGAAAAATACACCTGTTTTACCTGGTATTTGAGTGTCTAAGACTCCTCCGGCTCCATAGGCAATAACTGGTGTACCACTGGCGTTTGCCTCAACTGGAACTAATCCATAATCTTCTAAAGCCGCAACAATAATTGATTTGGCTTTAGAAAATAAGTCTTTACGTTCTCTATCACTGACATGACCTAGAAATTGGATGTTGGGTAATGCCTGGGCTTTTAATCTTTCTTGTTCTGGTCCATCACCTGATATTAATAAGTTCCAGCCTAACCAATTAAAAGCTTCGACTATTATATCAAGACGTTTATAACTGATCATCCGCGCCGATGCCAAGTAGTATTCCTCTTTAGTATCGGAAAAAACAAAGTTGCTAGTATCAATTGGATAGTTAATGGCGATCGCTTGTTTGTAATAAATTTTTTGAATTCGTTGGGCAACAATACTAGAGTTAGCGATGTAGAGATCGGGTTCTTGAGCATATTTCAGGTCTACATCTCTCATCATTTGAAAGATTTTTTCGATGAGAGGTGCAAAGTATCTATAGTCTCCGTATTCCCGTAAATATGTTTCTGTATCCCATAAAAAGCGGGTAACATTATGACAAAAACAAATATGTTTTGCTTGGGGATTTTTCCGTACTGCTTTGGCAAAACTGGTGCTACTGCTGATAATTAGGTCATAATCTTGAAGATCCAAGGAACGAAATGCGGGAAAATATAGGGGAGCCAACATCCGAAAATATTTGGTTGCACCAGGAATTTTTTGTAAAAATGTGGTATTGATAATTCGCTCACCTAAATCAATACTTTTTTGCGGGTCGTATAATGAGGTGAAAATGTCAGCGTCGGGATACCGTTTACACAATAATTCAAATACGCGCTCTGCTCCACCGCGTTGGGTTAAGTAATCATGGACGAGAGCTATTTTCATTTTTTTTCTTGATAATTTGGTAAGTGATGATTGGTTTTAATATTTATTCCCTAGTAAGTAGGTTGGCGTTAAAAATTGTCGTCATAGCAAGGCAAGAGGCAAGAGTAAAGAAGTTTTCAGGGATTTTACGTTTCTTTACACAGTTTGGTTTTATTGTGTTCACCTACTTAATTGAACATTTAATGTTGCATTACTAAGTTGTATCAGTTGTTTTGTATCAATTATTTTATGTTGTTTAATAAGGAGTTGAATCATGGGAAACCTCGCAAGATTATCAAAATAATCTCTGTCATTTATTGTATATATGTGAATTCAGAGGTTAAATGAAAATATCAGGAAACCTCTGAATTATCTTGATGCTATAGCAGGAGTCAGGAGTCAGAAGTCACCGAGTCAGGAGTAAAAACCTGTTGTGCATGAAGTTGTATGAATACCTAGGGTACGTTAACACGAACAATTCATATCCTGATCACCTTGACGGTTGCTATTTTTGGAAAACTATTTTGTTAGTGCTAAAGTTTTCGCAGGAGTAAAATAAACTGTTTGTTCGGCGCGTAATTGATCACAAAGTCTACCTTCTGGTAGTTCCACGTCATCATAAGTGAGGACTTGATCTTTAGGAATATCGCGCTTTAAGCGACATCCTTCCGCTAGACCCATTGGCAGTAGGTTTTGTTGTTGCACAATTGGGGAATTTTCACATTGTCCATAGGTCATGTAATAACCAATACCATCAAGGGTTGCTCCGGCTGGGAGGTCAATTTTGGCGGTGGCGACGACATCAACAACAGGACCGGCGATTGGTGTAAGCACAGCATCATGGAAGAGGACAGCACGGGCTACGGAGAGGGGAACTTCAAAATGGCATAGGTGATAGGGGGTGTAGAAGCTGTAGAGGGGTCCTTCACCGAGTTTATACAGGTTGAGGTAATGGCGTTGTTTGGGGTCCTCGTGGGTGGCAAATACGAATACTCCTGGACCGGGTTTAGTACCAACTACGTAATCAACGATACCGCCTAGTTCTTGGAGTTGGTCAATGTCGTACATTTTGGTCATTTCATCTACGTGACCAGTGTAGTCATATCCCAACATTCCCCGCTTGGCTACTTTCATACCTGTGCCGTTGGCGACTATGGCTTGCTCAAAGGAGATTTTTGTCCCATCGGCAAAGCTTGTCACCATAGCGGGATTTTGACCCCAGCGTTGAGCAAAACCGGCTTGGGTGGTGGGGTTGCGGTAGGGGTCTTGTAAGCCTTTGATGTTGCCGCAGAGGAGGGGTTTTAAACCGATGCTGTTGACAAAGCGGTAGAGGTTCATTTCTACCCCTGGTTGGTCGCCGTCACAGGCGCTGAGGATGACTCCAGCCCGGTCTGCATGGACTTTGAGGATGGGTCCAATTGTGCCATCTAGTTCGGCATTCATGAGGATGATATGCTTGTGATGAGCGATCGCACACATGACCAAATGAGCCGCGTATTCAATTGTCCCGGTAACTTCGATGATTGCATCTATGCCATCTGCTTCACACAGGAGCATGGCATCTTCGGTGATGGCATATTTATTTTGGGCGATCGCCGCTTCTAAATCAGCTAAATTAGCAACAATTTTGATATCTTCAATTCCTGCTTCTAAATAAGCTCGTTTAGCGTTATCAATGTGACGATTAGAAATAGCCACCAACTCCATTCCTGGCACAGAGTTGATAATTTGATTAGCAATTCCTCGACCCATAAAACCAGCACCAATCATGGCCACTTTAACTGGTTTACCTAAAGCTGCCCGTGCTTGTAAAGCTTTATCAACAATAATCATGATTAAACTCCTATCAAAATAGATTCTAGTAAAGGCCAATTGCGATCTTTATCAGACATTTCTGTTGCACTCAGTGGCCAGGAAATTTCTAAAATTGGATCATCATAACGCAAACCCCGTTCATATCCAGGAGTGTAAAATTCACCCACTTGATAAATAACTTCTGCGCCATCTGTTAAAGCTTGATAACCATGAGCAAACATTTCTGGAACATAAAGAGCGCGACGATTTTCTGCACTCAGTTCTACACCAATATGCGCTAGATAAGTGGGAGATTCAGGACGCATATCCACAATCACATCATAAATAGCTCCTTGAGTACAGCGAATTAATTTTGTTTCCGCTGCGGGGAGAGTTTGATAGTGCATTCCTCTTAATGTGCCTTTTTTATGATTAAAAGAAAGGTTACATTGGGCAACTGTTGGTTTTAAACCATGAGCAATAAATTCATCAGCGCAAAAAGTCCGAGCAAAAAAACCACGAGAATCAGGCTTTTCTTCTAAGTCAATAATGAAAGCACCAGCGAGTTTAGTAGAGGTAAAAATCATGGTTGTTTAGGAAGTTTTTTTGAAGATAATAGAACGGTTTTTGATTTTAGAAAAGAGATTGTTGATATCTGACGCACCTTACCAATATGGTAATTGCATAAGTCCTAAACAATTATTCTGACTCCTGACTCCTGACTCCTGACTCCTGACTCCTTGTATTATACCTTTAATCCTAATTGGGGATTTATTTTGGGAAAGGTATCATCATGATATTGTGTACAAAGTTCAGGTCGTTTAGGAGATTTAGCCGTGTATGTGAAAAATATAGTTGATCGTTCTTGGGTTCTCACAGTCCCATGATGTAAAATATTTCTCACATCTGCAAAAATCACAGTTCCAGCTTTACCAGGACATGATTTCCAAGCTGATTTAGGAATAACTTTCATCATTTTATCATCGTTAATTCCCAAATAATTAACTCGCCATAATTCATAATCCACTTGATAATTTTTAACCTGATCTAAAGCATTAGCCGGTAGGGGAATATATTCAAATGGTCCATGTTCTTCAGTCACATCATTTAGATAGATAATGACTTTAATCATGCGTCTATCTTCAGAATCTTTATGCCAGAGTAAAGTTTCCGATTGTTTTTCATTAGGAAAGTCTTTCCGCACATGAACACCATGAAAAGCAATAGGTAAACCTATATAATGCTCAATGATATTTTGTAGTCGTGATTCACTTCCCCAATGAAAAAATTCTGGTAAATCTGTAACCGTATAAATTTGTGGTAATTTGTATCCTGCATGAACATCTCTAGGATTTATCATCCTATCAGTACAACTATTAGCAGTTGCTAACATTGTAGCCGTAGATGAAAAACCTAAATCTTCCAAAGACGTGATGTAAACACCGGATTTTTTGAGAGTATCAACAATCAATTGATCTTTGGCACTAATAGGAGGTAAATTTTTAGCATGATGCCAAAGTGATACTCGATAATTTAATTCGGAACTTAAAGTCGAAATTTTGTTAAGCATGACAGAAATTTCCCTACTCATTGAACCTAATTAACTTCTCACCAATGACTCCGGTTTGGGAAAAGTATCATCCCAATATTGAGTACAAAGTCCCGGTCGTTTTGGAGGATTAGCTATGTAAATGAAAAATAGTGTTGATCTTTCTTCTATCACAATCCAAATACCTCCCAATCAAAAGTTATTTTTTCCAAACAATTGCTGATTTATACCTTATAGTTTCTGACTTCTGAGGTCGTTGTTCTCTCCATTTCTGTTTCCGCTACTCTCAATTCTCTCATGGGTATTAATTCCAATGCTGCTACACTAGCTAAACCTAAAAAAGGAATTACTGTCTTAATAGCTGAAACAGGCCATCTTCTCATCGCTCCTAAAAAAACTTTCAAATCTACCTCATGGTAGTTTTGTAAAAGCATCCGACAACAATATGCTTTAGAATAACCAACTTGCTCAAGTTTTAAAATCACTTCAGGAATATGTTGGTATTGCATTAAAAGTGCCGACTTAGGTTCTTTTTGCCAATAACTAACACCAACAATACATTCTAAATAGATATCTTTCGTGACAATTACTTTGCCATTAGCAGCACAATAACCGGCTAAATATGCTAAAGATATCCAATTATTACTAGCAGTTGGCCAAATTTGGAGAGCGCGTTTAATTAAATCAGCACGATATACTGTAGCCGTTAGAAAAATTACTGCTCCTACACTTTTCCGAAAACAATGTTCAAATATAGCTTTACCATCACCTTTACCATCTTCTGTATCTGCATCAAACCAGCGATTACCAACTATTTTTGGTGGATGTATTGGTTCACCAGTAATTTTATTTCGACCAGAAAAATTCAGAAACAATAATGATAAGTCATCAATGTTTTTAATTTTGTCTATCACATAGGCAACTGCTCTTTCCTGAATTGGATCATCATCACCAATTGTCCAAACATACTTGGTTGTAGCAGAACTTAGGCAATGAAAAATATTTCGCATTACGCCTATATTTTCAGGATTTTTATGGGATTTGAATGTGATATTTTTGAGAATATTTTGCCATTTACTAATGATAAATTGGGTATGATCCGTAGAACAGTTATCAGAAACTAAAATTTCACACTCTGATTCAAATCCTTGAATAGCTTGGGACAACCAAGTTAATTGTTTATCTAGTAACTCGGCTCGATTGTAAGTAGGAATAGCAATAGTTAGTAGTTTGCTCATGGTTTTTGATACAGAAAAATATTTTATAAGGTAGATAGAGGAGGATTTTATCTTTGATTTAATTACTGAGATGTGAAATATCTATTGCTGATTCTTTCTGATTGAAATTCAATTGATAGATAAATTTGCCTAGCAATTGCAAGTAGGTCATTATAATATTTGTGGCTAGAACTGGCCATCTTCTTAAAGCACCAAATAATATTTTCCAATCACTTAATTTGAAAACATTTTCTAGAATCATGCGTTGACAAAATTTAGCAGAATATCCTAAACTTAGCAATTTCAGATAAATCTCTGGAATGTAGACATATCGCATCATTAATGACCAGCGAGGATTTTCCTCTAAAGAACTAGCGTGCATTGTACATTCCAAATAATTATCTTGAGTAACAATAATATTTCCATGAGCCGCACAAAATCCGGTCCAATATGCTTGGGATGCTAAATTTTTACAAGAAGTATTCCAGGTTTGCAAAGCTTGTTGCACAAGTTCGGTATTATAAATGGTAGCTGTCATGAATAGTACGCCACCAAAACTGCCTTGTAAATACCTTTGAAATACGGGTTTACTATCAACAATAATTTCATCATTATCACTAGGAAACCAGTGTTCTACCAAAACTTTATTTGTGTTCTTATCTCGTCCACAACAGTTAAGAAACATCAGTGATAAACTGGAATTTTCTTTGATTTTATTGATCACATAACCTAGCGTTCTTTCCTGAATTGGATCGTCATCACCCACCGTCCAAACATATTTACCACCAGCAGATTGAAGACAAAAGGCAATATTTGGCATTAACCCTATATTTTCCCGATTTCTATTGGCTAGAAATACAGTATTACTAAAAGCAGATTGCCATTTCTTGACAACTCCTGGTGTATTATCTGTTGAGCAATTATCGGAAATAATAATTTCACATTCTGATTCAAAACCTTTGATGGCTGCGGCTAACCAAGCTAGTTGTTTATCTAGCAATACAGCACGATTGTATGTAGGAATAGCAATAGTAAGTAATTTTTGCATAATACGATAATCTGGAAATGAAAAAGAAATGTAGGTTGGGTTAACCCTAGAAAACCCAACAAAATCATTAACCATGTTGGGTTTTGCTGTTGCGCCACCCAACCTACAATATTTTCGGAATTTTCAGGAATAAATTAATAATTTTCCTGTTTGTTCCAGAAGAAATCTTTGTCAATTTGTTCGGTGCGAATTAGATATTCTAATTGTTTCAGGCGGGTGAATCCTCTAGATAAGAAAGTATCTTCATTCATATCAATTTGCTTGAACAAACTAAATAATTGACTAGCACCCATTTGAGCATTCCAATCACACTTGAATCCAGGCAAAATTGTATTAATTTTTTCAAAAGATACTCGATAACTGCGATTGTCTGAACCATTAGTACCAAAAGATAATTGACAACCAGGAAAAACATCGGCAACAATTTCTGCTATTTCTTTAACTCGATAGTTATTGTCTGTATCACCAACGTTAAAAATTTGATTGTGAATAATATCTCTGGGTGCTTCCAAGGCACAAACAATGGCTTTGCAAATATCTAAAGCGTGAACTAATGGCCGCCAAGGCGTACCATCACTGGTCATTTTAATTTCTTTTGTAGTCCAAGCTAACCCTGCTAAGTTGTTTAAAACAATATCAAATCGCATTCTGGGGGAAGCACCAAAAGCAGTCGCATTCCGCATGAAAGTAGGGGAGAAATCATCATCAGCTAATGGTTGAACATCTCTTTCTACTAATGTTTTACATTCAGCGTAAGCTGTTTGTGGATTAACTGGAGATGATTCTGTAATGTCACCTTCACTAGCTACACCATAAACACTACAGGAGGACATATAAACAAAACGGCGGACACCTACTGATTTTGCCAAATTAGCTAGGCGAACTGAACCCAAATGATTAATATCATAAGTAATTGTGGGGGATAATTGTCCAGTAGGATCGTTGGATAATTCTGCCATGTGAACAATAGCATCTACCCCTTTTAAATCTTCAGGATTGATATCACGAATATCTTTATTTAGGGTTTTAGCTGTGACATTAGTTCCATTATATAGCCAACCAACTTTATAAAATCCAGTATCAACTCCTAGAACTTCATGTCCTTTTTGCATTAATAAAGAAGGCAATAAAGAACCAAGATAACCTTCTGTCCCAGTTACTAAAATTTTCATGATTGTTAAAACTTTTGACGTGGTAAATTAAGTGGCTTTTTGAAGAGTTCACACATAAAATTCTCTTCTTTTACTTTTACTCTCTGCGCCTCTGCGAGAGGTGAAAAAATTCAGTTCATTCTACGAAGATACTAAACTGTGCAAATGAGTGGGTTCTGGTATTTGCTTAACTATGGCTTTACCAATTTCTAAGGAAGAAGTTGCAGCAGGTGAAGGTGCATTGCAAACATGAATAGAATTCTCACCATTAATGATTAAAAAGTCATCTACCAGAGAACCATTATTCATTAATGCTTGAGCGCGAACTCCTGCATGGGTGGGAATTACATCTTTTGCTTGAACTTCGGGGATGAGTTTTTGCAAACTTTTGACAAAAGCGGCTTTACTGAAGGAACGAATAATTTCTTGAATCCCTTCGTCAGCGTGTTTTGCTGCTAATTTCCAGAAACCTGGATAGGTGATAACTTCGGCAAAATCCCTAAAGTCAAAGTCGGTCTTTTTGTAACCTTCACGTTTGAGACTGAGAACTGCATTGGGACCCGCGTGAACAGTGTTATCAATCATCCGGGTGAAATGCACGCCCAGAAAGGGGAAATCTGGGTTAGGAACTGGGTAAATGAGAGTTTTCACCAAATAGCGTTTTTCGGGGGTAAGTTCGTAATATTCACCGCGAAAGGGAACGATTTTAGCTTCAGGATTAGCTTTACCTAATTTGGCAATGCGATCGCTATGCAATCCGGCACAATTGATCACAAATCGAGTTTCAAACCTGCCATTGTTAGTTTCTAATACCTGATTTTTGCCACTGCGGACAATTTTCAAAACTTGTGTGTTAAGACGTAAATCTCCCCCTTGATTGCGAATTAATTCCGCATATTTTAAACAAACTTGTTTGTAATTAACAATCCCTGTACTAAATACCCGAATTCCACCCACACAACTCACATGAGGTTCAATTTCTTTAACTTCTTCAGGACTAATTCTTTTAACAGGAAGACCGTTTTCTAACCCGCGTGTGTAGAGATTTTCTAAGCGAGGTAATTCTTGTTGATTACTGGCAACAATTACTTTACCACAAACTTCATGATCAATATCATGCTTCTGGCAAAATTCTACCATTGAACGACTACCATCACGGGAAAATTTAGCCTTAAAACTTCCCGGTTTATAGTAAATTCCCGAATGAATTACACCGCTATTATTACCAGTTTGATGAAATGCCCATTGGCTCTCTTTTTCTAACACTAATATTTTGGCATGGGGATAACGCTCTCCTAAAGCCATTGCAGTGGAAAGTCCAACTATTCCCCCACCAATAATTGCAAAATCGTACATTAGTAATCTTTCCCTAATCCAATATCTCAAATCTCAAACCTAAAATTGCTATTACCAAACTTGCCAAGGAGCTTTACCACTTTTCCAAAGGTCTTCAAGATAGTTTTTATCTCTTAATGTGTCCATTGGCTGCCAGAAACCATCATGTTTGTAAGCCGATAATTGTTCTAAATCAGCTAACTTTTCTAATGGTTCTTTCTCCCACACAGTTGAACTATCAGCAATAAAATCAATTACCTGTGGTTCTAAAACAAAATAGCCACCATTAATCCAAGCACCATCACCTTCAGGTTTTTCTTTAAAACTGGTGATTTTAGTTTGTTCTTGTCCTAGAGAAATTGCTCCAAATCTTCCTGCTGGTTGCACTGCACTGAGTGTTGCTAATGTCTTTTGTTCTCGATGGAATTTAATTAATTCTGTGATATTAATATTACTTACACCATCACCATAGGTAAAACAAAAGGTTTCATTTCCAATATGTTCACGAACTTGCTTTAAACGTCCACCTGTCATTGTATTATCACCTGTATTTACTAAGGTGACGCGCCAGGGTTCAGCATATCCAGAATGGACATTCATTTGATTAAATCGCATATCAAATGTCACATCTGACATATGTAAAAAATAGTTGGCAAAGTATTCTTTAATGATGTACCCTTTGTAACCGCAACAAATAATGAAATCATTAATACCATGAGCAGAGTAAGTTTTCATTATGTGCCAGAGAATTGGCTTACCACCAACTTCAACCATTGGTTTGGGTCTGATACTGGTTTCTTCACTTAACCTTGTACCCAGACCTCCCGCTAAAATTACTGCTTTCATGTAGTTACCTCAAAAATTTGCAGGTGGATGATAATTTCAACTAATGGAACGTGAGTTAGGAGTTTCTCCTTCGGAGACGCTACGCGAACGGAGTTATGGTTTTTTCAACGAGAGAATAAGGGATTGAGACTCCTACGTGGGGTAAGTTTTCCACAAATTATCGTTATGTCGAACTCACGTAATGGAAATGAAGAGAATGCACAATCATGGTAAAGAAATTAAATCATTTTTTCTTTCTCTTTATTAGGTAGATAAACATAATTTAACTGTTATTTTCTAGAAAATCATAAAGAACAAGTAAATTAAGATATTTTATCTGTAAAATATTTATAGTAGGAGTTTAGGAGAAAAAGAAGGAATAAAAGTCTTTTTGTGTTTGTCTTTTTTCGTGAATTTTGTGTCTCATTCAAGCCACATTCTGCTATGGTAATTTTAATCACAAAAACAAAACTCCTAATTTCTTAATGAAGTCAGGAGTGAATTTTAACTATTACTTTTTACAGATTATTCACACCTTAGATGATTTTAACTCCTTCTTTCTTATTCCTTCCTTCCTCTTCCTTCTTATTCATCCTGACTCCTGACTCCTGAACTCCTGAACTCCTAAATCAATTACTTTGTCCAGTGAGAATTGCGTTAGATAATAAACCGTCACATTTATTAGCAACAACGATACAAATACTACTCAAAGACTGTTGATAATTATCCATATCATTTTGCTCGAAAGAAACTTTAGCGGCTGTTTCTAAATCCGCAACTGCTTGAACATGATTTTTGTCAGCTATACCTTCTCCGTATTGTGCTAGTTCATAGTAAGCCATCCCACGTTTTAGATAACCTTTAGCCAATCGGGGATTAAGTTGTAATGCTTCAGTAAAATCAGCGATCGCTTGTTTATATTCTGCTGCATAATTGGTGCTATATTGAGCTATTTGATAACGAACTAAACCTCGTTGAAAATAAGCATCTACTTTAGCTGAATTGAGTTTAATGGCTTGAGTAAAATCAGCAATTGACCTTTGGTATTCTGGAAAAGAATTATTGATGTATTTAGTAATTTCAAACCTGACAATACCCCTTCTAATATAGGCTTCCGCATCAGTTTTATCTATATTGATGGCAGCATTAAAATCAGCGATCGCTTGTTTGTATTCTCTATCAGGATCGCTACTATAATCAGCCAGCATATAGTAAGCATTACCGCGATTTATATAGGCTTTAACCTCTTGAGGATTCAACTTCAAAGCTTGGTTATAATTAGCTAATGCCGCTTCATAATTATTTAAATTATATTGAGCATTACCCAATTTTATATACCCCTTGGCAGATTGGGGATTCTTTTTAGTAGCTTCGGTAAAGTTGACAACTGCTTGTTGATAATCTTGTTGATGATAAGCAGTATCACCGCGCTGGTAGTAATCCGCAAAAGAAAGACTTGGCAGATTAGCAGTTTGACTAGGTGTACGAGACATCAAACTTTGTTGAGTGTAGGGATTTTGAGAAACAAAAGGACGGGTAAATTTAATCATTACATCCAAATAGCCCAAAAGACCCAATCCCATCACCCCGAGAATCACACCATATACCTTCCGATTTAATTTTTGACCAGCGGGAGGATGATAAATCTGCTGGTTGGCTATAGGTTGCCAATGATACACCTGATAATTTGGTCTTAATGGCTGAGTAATGCGAGGAGTGGGAATATGGCGACGTTTAGACGGTTTTTGGCGTGGTTGTAGATGTTGTTTAGAAGCGATCGCCACCAATGACGGAAATGGATCTCTCCCACCCAATCGTTTAGTCCGTTCACACCAAGGACACTTCTCCAAATGATTATGATAAAGGTGCTGAGGATTCACCCGACAAATCATCAAACTCTCCTCCACCGCCGTTAAAGCCGACAACCAAGTTTGAGCATTAGGGCGTAACCAAGGTCGCTCATGACCATCCTCAAAACAACACACAAATAAATCCTGCAACCTAGGATGAAGCAGATCCCAGCTAGGAGAAATAGGCGTTGGTAGATAAGGAACTTGTTTCTTTTGACTATAGGTAAAATGTCCAGCCAGAATCCTCCCTTGGTAGGTGGGAGGATCGATCGCCCCTTGAAATATCCCGGAAAATGGGTGAGTTCCTTCCATTAACAACTGGAAAATCAGCACAGCCAACCCAAACAAATCATGATAAATTTCCCGATCATAATCCGCAAAAGTTTTATTCTGTAATTCTGGAGGCGTATATTCAGGCTTACCCACAGAACAACGATAAACAACATTCTGCAACGGTTCCGTCACTTGAAACGAATCCGTATCCACCAACGTCACCAAGGCCGTATCACTCACCAAAATATTTGACTCATTCACATCACCAACACAGTATCGGCTGGCGTGTAAAGCCACAAAAGCCGCAGCCAGATTTCGGGCAGTTCGCAATAAATATTGATAATTAAACAAAGGGCAATGTTGTCGGCGAATCCCCGGATTATAAAAATCCATAATCGGTCGCATTCCCCGAATCCTGGGCATCACAAAGCCAACGACCTTACCGCTACCATCCGCCGCTTGCAATAATTCCTGTGGCCAAGCAATAGAAATATGCCCTAAATTATCCGTCGGATTCACAGGAGGATTAGCCAGCATCGCCCGCAGTTTTTGGGCATAAGAGACAGTTGGTTTATGATATACTTTCGCTACCAAATTCTCATCCGATGGAACTGCATAGATACAAGCCTCACCACCATGTCCCACGCTGACAGAGAGGTTGAGAATTTCCGGGTTAGGAAGATGACGTAGTACCTGCATGGCAGAATAAAGGTTATATGAGGTGATTGGAATCCGTCAAAAGTTCAGACATCCAAGAGTATGGTATTAGCCATACTATCTTTAATCCCTAATGACTATAAATTATGAGTTAATAAATGCAGCCAAAATTAAAGTTAAATCATCATCAGTCCGCTGAGTAATCTTATCAGAACTTAAAAACCGCATTAAATGTTCTTTTGCTAATACTCTATCTTCAGCATTTGCTACAAACTCAAATAAAGGAAAAAAGAAAGGTTTGTGAGGTTCACCAACAATCATATTCAAAGCTAACATTTGTAAACCATCAGTCAGAACACCCACATTAACAATCTCATCCCGGCATATTTTAAATTGTGCTGTCTCCAAACCATCAAGAGACGTGAGAAAAGTTGTTTGATTGATATATTCGCCATTGCTAGGAATGGTTAACGCTATCAAATTACCCATACCATTTTTAGCCACAGCCAAGCCATCACCAACCTGCCCCACAGCCACAACTTCTGGTGTAGCAATCATCAGAATCAATGTAGTTGCCAAATCATGAAGTTGATGATTACAAACATCCGCCTCTGTTTCTATAGACGTGCGGGCTACCAACATAGCATCAGTGAGCAGATAACGCAAAACATCATCATTAGCCAGAGAATCACTCGTCATCTCTTGGCGAGAAAGATGATCTATGGCCGTTTCTACCGCAATCATTGATCCCACTTTCCCTAGTTTAGCAGAACCCGCACCATCTGCCGCTGCTATCACCAACACATTATTAGCCAATAGCTGCCAATGGTGAGCATCCTGACAAAGTTGCTGGTTTTTTGTGTGACTAGTCCCACATACAGAAGCAGCCACTATCCGCCATTGAGAAATCTGTTTTGATGTATTCATATAATTTGTTTTCCACAGCTAGTTCAGTTTAAACAACAAGCTGCAATTTTCATTAAACAGATCCCCAGCCAATTGGTGGTAGTGCTACCTGTTCATCTACCTGAGAATGAGACACCGCCGACATACTAGCAGACAGCCAAACAAACATCTCAATGAAATTTAATCCCTTTAATTTCAGGGGACTTCGTACAGCGATTTGACTTAATCGGCTCATATTCGCATTCTCTACACCCACCGTAAAAAACGCCACCCGCTTATTAGACTCATCCCCTTGCAGTCTTTGGGCCGCTTGTTCAACAACATGATCTAGTTCACCCTGGGGTTCACCATCAGTAATCATAAACACCCAAGGACGATAATAAGCAATACCATTCGTCCGATATTGGGATTTGCGCTCTTGAATAAGATCCAAGGCTTTATGAATAGCCGAACCCATAATTGTTAACCCCTGGGCTGTGAGAATCGGCGGGTTAAATTGATCAGCAGTTACAAAGTCCTGAACAACATTAACATTACTATCAAACGTAATAATTGCCACTTCTACCCTTCTGGATGCTAAGGAATTTTTCACCAGTTCATCCTTTAAACTCAACAAACCTTGATTTAAGGCTTCGATTCGTTCTCCCTCCATCGAACCAGAAGTATCTAGCAATAACACGCATGGACAACGGGGTTCGGGGTTTTCTGCAAATTCTACAACTTCGTCAAGATTAAATGTATCAATCATAACTTTTTGTGTTATGTTATAGTCCAAAGTCTTATTTTCCTTTTACTCAAAGTATATAGTTTCTGGTGCAGATTCTCCAGTTTGTTGAGTTGCAATCTGCTGTAATAATCAATATATACATTTACCTCCATAAATTTTTAAAGATTCTATGTGGGATTTAAGTCTGTCCTTGGGTAAATTAATTCATTACTGTTCAATCCAGGAAAAGTAAGCAGATCCGGCGGAAGATTGATGAATTTAAATTACCAAAAAAGTCTCAGCATACTCAATGGTATCACTATATAGTTGATCAAGATGAAATAGTGACAAAATATGACAAAACCGAGATTTTTATCCAGACCAATGATAAGAAATCAAAATAAAAAACGACAAAAACTGTTACATTCAACGGAGGAGGAGAATTCTTAAAAAATGTTTTTCATTGATATTCATAATTTAACAACTTGTGATCATGACCATATTTCCAGGTGATATCATATTGCAGCCTGATATTTAATCTTTTCCCAGACTATGTTGATATATCCGCCCAAAAAATTGTAAAAATATGAGAAATACTGGCACATTTACCAAATTATCACCCCAAGGTTTATTAAGACAATTAAGCAATTGTTATGAAACTACCCGGTTGCAAGCACATAGTAATTCTGTATTGTGGTTGGTATATATAGAAAAAGGAAAAATTATCTATGCGACTCATTCAGTAGAACCCTTTGATAGATTAGAACGACAAATGCGTCGTCTCCATCCACAAATTCCTTTAGTTGATAATGAAGTGCGTGTACAAATGCGCTTGGTGTTTGAATCGGAAGATAATCATCATTTACCCGATCAAATTCCCGAATATGAAGCGATTAATTGGCTGGTTAATGAACAACATCTCCTTCCTTATCACGCAAAATTACTGATTCAGGAATTAGTTAAAGAAGTAATTGAATCATTTCTCCTCGTTAAAACAGGCGATTTTGAACTAACACAACCACTGGAAAATTTTACCAGAATTTGTCAATTAGATGTTAATGATATCATCGAAAAATGCCAAAATCAGTTACAAAATTGGCGGTATCTTGGTAGATACATATCTTCTCCCTATCAGCGTCCATATTTGTTAGTTAGTAGCAAGTTTCAGGATAAAAGATTACCACCACTCCAGGAAAATATTACCAATTGGATGAAGGGTTTTAGCTTGCGTCATCTAGCGATTATTATCAATCAAGATGAGTTGCAACTAGCTTTAAGTTTATATCCCTATATTGTGAAGGGTTCGATAGTATTACATGAACCAGATCCTCCATTTGATAAGTTACCAAAAACTTGTGGAAGTTCATTACTATTTTCTGAAGATAGTACAGAGTTAATTAGGGGTAAATTATTTGTTGGGGATGTAGCACCCAGTCAAGATTCTTCTCCAGAAACTCCCATTATTTCGCAGAATCATCTAGCGGTTCAACAGCTAGTACCAGATGTTGCTGATTTACCTCCAGAGGATTTTTCACCTGAAGCTGTTAATAGTAACATAGAAGCTGATTCACAAAAAGTCAAAACCAATACGAGAATTACTCAAAAGACTTACAAAATTATTTCTGTAGATGATAGTCCGACAATTCTCAAAGAAATCAGTCGTTATTTGGAAGATGAGAATTTTACTTTGGTGACTATTAATGAACCCGTAAAAGCGGTTATGTCAATTATTAGACATAAACCGGATTTGATTTTACTGGATTTGAATATGGCAGGAATTGACGGTTATGAACTATGTCGCATTATTCGCAATAATTCCATGTTTAAAAATACTCCCATTATTTTTGTGACTAGCAATAAGGGAATTATAGATAAGGTAAAAGCGAGATTCGTCGGTGCGTCTGGATACTTAACCAAGCCTTTTACCCGCGCTGAGTTGCTGAAAATGATCTTTATGCACTTGGCATAATTCATCACGTAGGGGCGCAGGGCTTGCGCCCAGTCAGCCATTAGCAATATACTTTTGCAAGTGTTGGGTGTTTTTGCGTCAACCAAACCTTGTATATTAGATGTATGTTAGAGAACTCCACAAAAAAGATGATCTAATCTTGTGGGATGGGCATCTTGCCCGTCCTTGTATTATTAGCGGGCAAGATGCCCGCACCACAAGAAATTTTGGGATATTTTTTTAATTGGAAGTCTCTTAGAGGAAGTGGTAGAATATGGTATTAATGGTTTTTTATTCACACCAAATAACCATCAAGAATTAGCAAAAACAATAAATAAATTATTGTATTAAAGAAACAGAAATAGTTAATACTATCGCTAACCTGGTAGAATAATTGTGATTTGGTTACTCATATTTTTAGATAATTCTTATTTAATAGCCAATGCTGAAACTTTATTTTTACTATCTACTGATTTTGGAAATTCATCCCATGTTCTTCCGTCCAGTTCTCTACCAAATTTTTTCTTTTGAACTCCTCCCCATTGTTTAAAGAAAAATGGCACTTTAGCTTCAATACATTGTTCTCTAATATCCCGTACCCATTCAATCTTCATAGGACGAGCGCCTATACCAGATTCTCCACCAACAATCACCCAATGTAAATTATCCAAAGAAAGTTTTAAAGAACCTAAAAGTGGCTCACAAGATAAAAATCTAATTTTTGCAGGAATTTCTTTTAAAATATCGCTTCTCCATGTCCAAGCCTGTGATTCTACACTGACTCCAGCCCAAACATTAGAAGGCCATTTCTTGAGAAGTTTAGATATTTCTAACATCCTTTCTGGACGCTTAGTTAACAATTGAAATTGATGCCAATGCGCTTCTTCCATAACATTAAAAACCTTGATGATAAATTCTTCTGTAATTTCATCAAGGAATAAATCACTCATGGAATTAACAAATATTATGCGAGGTTTTTTCCATGAAAGAGGCATTGTTATTCTTTCATGCCAAGATTTTACATCAAAACCTTGTTCATAAGGATGACCAGGAATACCACGCCACCGTTCTGCAAAACGTGCTGCATAACAGTTCTGACAACCAGGGCTAATTTTATGACAGCCCGTGGTAGGATTCCATGTGGCTTCAGTCCATTCTATTGTTGAAGATACCGACATATAATTATACTCAATAAAAATTTAGGATTGGTATATTAGTATTATTTTACTACTCTGATGCAATTTTCCAAAGTTAATTTACCTCTTGCACCTAATTCTCTAGCTTCTATGATTTTTTCTTCATACAACTTTAGAAATATTTCTCTATATTTAGTCCTATTTAAGTAACCAAGGTTGCCAATTTCAAGAATAATCATAGTTATAGCATTATCTAAAGTCATCCAATCTTGATTTTTTATGTGTAAAATATCAATTATTTGAGGTTTAATTGTGGAAATACGTTCATTATTTTGACGTTCCCATTCATCGTCCATAAATTTATGATATTGACCAGTTTTATCATCTTGATGGAAGAGTAATTTATTTTCCTGATACACAAAATCATTTAAAAAGACACCTAAAGCTTTTTGAGGATGGTTACTGCCAACTACAATATGATACTGTGGTCGAGTATCATTATACTCTTCTTTAATTTCAAAACTAGCTACTCCATTAAAATTACTATTTTTTCGCAGTCTATCTTTGAAGTATTCAAGCACCCATCTTTCAAATTTTTGCTCTTTTTGCTCTTCTTGTTGGTATTCAAGCCATTTTTGTTTCCATTCTATATCTGAGTTATTACCTAAAAGTTTAGTTAGATGCTGTGTATATGTTTCCATAATTTTCTCTTCCTTGCAATCTTTATAACTTGTTTTATATCTGCCGCCACTGCGAGCAACTGCGATATTATGGAATAGGATGAATAATTCCCCTTTATATTTACTAACATAATCAGCTATAGAACATATTTCTTCAAAAGTTACTCCTTGAACACCAAAAGTATCTAAAAAAAATAATGTTGGATAGTTGTCTAATTCACTCATGATTTGAGGTAACACTTTATCAAATTTCTGAGGTTTATAAATTTTGTAAGATAATCCTTCCCCTATTAAATTACAGTTAATATTGAGTTCTTGGTTTCTTTTTTTGTTTTTCTCTGTAAAAAAGCATCTTAATGTAACACGATCTTCAAGTTCAAATATTTTGGCTAATTTAAGAGCTATCAAAGGTGAACCATCAGTATCTAAAAAATTCGGTTTATATCTGTTCCAAAAATCTGATTTATCTATAAAGTCCTCAATGCCAATTCCTCTATCATATTTACCTTTTCCTGCAAAACCATCAACATAGTTAAGATACTGTGATTGAAAGGGTTTGCTACCACCTAAGTTATAACAGAAGGCTTGTATATACCTTAACATGATCCGATGTTTGGCAGCCGTCCATATTCTTTTCCGATTGAAATATTCTACTTATCCTGAAATCTAGTTTATTTATTAATAATTAATTGGTGAGGTAAACTTGCAAATCAACAAGGTTATCAACTAATTACATAAGCTGATAACCTTGTTGATTTATTATTAAGCCTTTAAGCTGCTTCTCTTAGCATTGATGCTGTATTCGTTTCTGGAAACGGTAGGGAAAGCTGTTCGGGTAATGGTGCTGGTGCTTCCTGTAATACCGTGACTTCAATATTTACACTGACTAAATAACTACCTGTATCTGCACCTACGGCTTCAGAAATGATTTTAGCTATATCTGGACGTTTTGCCGTCAGAGGATCACGGATAATACAACGATCCCATTCATGCTTGGCGGTGGGGTTAAGATTGAGAATATAATGCTTCATCATAGGTGTAGTCCTTAAAATCCCTATTCCATAAGTCTTTCCAGGTTTGAAGACTATTTTAATAGTATAGTACAAATTTACTATATTGCCAAGGGGACAAAGGAAATTAGCCCTGTTCGAGTTTATACTCTAAACAGGGCGGTGATGAATTTTGGATTTTAGATTTTGGATTATTTTAGAATCACCAATTACCAATCACCAATTACCAAATTATCTAACTTTCGGTTTCACAATCAGGAACACCTTCTCTAAATACTCGACTTGCTAAAATATCTACTGCTTCAATGGTAATTAAATCCTGTTTATTTAATTTTTTCCCACTACTTAATAACCGATTTGCTTGACGTAATCTTGCTCTATCTATAGCATTTCTGACACTACGGGCATTAGCAAAATGAGCCATTGTCTTCCGTTTAATTAAATATTCCCGAAAGGCTTTTTCAGCATCTGCACTAAAACAATAGTTTTGAGATTTGACGATAGATTGGGCAATAATCATCAAATTGTCAACGCTATAATCATTAAATTCGATGTGTAAACCAATGCGGGAATTCATGCCGGGGTTACTATGGAAAAAATGCTCCATTTGCGTTTTATAACCAGCGAGAATGACTACTATATCATCTCGTTGGTTTTCCATGACTTGCATGAGGATTTCAATGGCTTCTAAGCCAAAATCACCAGGATGATCGGGACGATATAAGGTGTAGGCTTCATCTACTAATAAGACACCACCCATAGCATTATTTAAAACTTCTCTGGTTTTGGGTGCTGTTTGACCAATACCTTGACCAACTAAATCATCTCTAGTTACTAACATGACGTTTTCTCTACGTATATATTCTAAACGATAGAGAATTTCTGCCATCCGCATGGCTACTGTGGTTTTACCCATGCCGGGATTGCCTAAGAATGTCATGTGTAGACTAGGTGCACCTGCATCCAGCCCTAAGCTTTTACGAATGCGATCAACTAGTAATAAGGCTGCCATTTCTTTGATTTTGTTTTTGACGGATTTTAATCCGACCAACTCTTGATCTAATTTATCAAGAATGTCTTGAATCTGAGATTCTTGAAAAGCACCTTCTAAATCAATGTCTCTGTCTTCGTTGATGGCAATAACTGTCTGTGTTTCTAAAAGCTGTTCACTCATGAATATCACCTCTGGTAGTGCTTTTGATGATAGCTTTGAATGCGGAAATATAAAAGAATTTAATTCTAATGCTAATGATATATATTTTTTAATTATCAATTACTGAATGGAGTGATAAGGAAAATGTAATTGTGAGGAGTAGGGACAAACCCCCTGTGGTTGCCCCAAATATCTTAATTAAAATCCATTTACCCAATTTGCTTGTTGGGGTACGGGTATGTAAATTCCGGCTGCGTCTAAGCTAATTTTTAAGCGACGACGATATTCTCGCGCTACGCCCCATTGTTTGAGAGGTTGGGTTTTAATTAATACACGAATCATTAAACCGCGATCGCTAAAATTTTCTACTCCCAACACATTAGGCTTTTCTAAAATTTGATGTTGCCATTCGGGATCTTCATTCATCTCTAAAGCGACATTTTCTATTAATTCTAAAGCCTGATCAATATCACTTTGATAAGAAACTGGAATTGTTAAATCTGCCCGTGACCAACGACTGGAAAGATTGGCAACTATTTTGACTTCACTATTAGGAATTGTAATTAAACGTCCTTCTGCATCTCGTACTTGAGTCATCCGCAAATTCAATTTTTCGACTAAACCGCCCACAGTACCTACTGTAATCATATCACCCAAAGCATATTGATCTTCTAAAATAATTAAAAAGCCATTAATTGCATCTTTAATTAAGTTTTGAGAAGCCAGAGATACCGCTACACCAACTAAACCAGCACCAGCCAGAAGAGGAACAATATTTATTCCCAAGGCAATTAAGGACATTAAAATTCCCGCACCTACCCAAATAATGGTGGTGATACTTTTAGTGACACCGGAAAACGTGGATATTCTCAATTGGAGACGTTCGGAAGTTTCTGGAGTTAGTAATGCTCCACCACTAATGATGGTAGAGGTAAAATGATCTATGATCGCATAAGTAAACCGGACTATGACATAGGTTCCCACACCAACAATAATTAATTTGATGGGAATTTTGGCAATGGTGAGAATTCCAATTTGTAGGGCTTGGGTAGCAGGAAATAGTCCTAAAATAATTAAACTACCACTAACCCAAATTCCAGCTTGTGCGAGTTGAAATAGTCTGGTTTTAACTTCTTGAAGATGTTGCTGTTGTTGTTGATTAATTAATTTGGTAATGGGTTGATCCTCTAGGGAATTAGACTCAGAGGATGGTAGTAAATTATCACTTAAACGTTTTTGGAAACGACGGACTCCCCAACTCATAATCATCATAGTGATGGTACTAGCAGTAGCAATACCAACTTGTTGGAAAAACTGAGTTTGCGTTTCTGGTTGGGTTAATGCTGTTTTGATAAATGCAGTTTTGTGTAAATTCTCTGGAGTTTGGGCTGTAGCTTTAGGTATAGGTGCAATAGATATGATCATTGAACCCGTAATAGCTAAAAATTGAACTAGCACTCAAATACCTCCTTGGGTAACTCGCAAGGTTGCTATAGTCTTACCAGAGAAGGATGAAAAAGCCAAAAGTTAGATCAGGTCTTAATCTTACTTATATTGAAGATAAAGGTAGTATCTACTAGCTAATAGGTATTTATGATAAAATATGGCTAATTAAATGTATAATATCTTAGAAAGAATATTTCTGAAAAATTTCCTATGTCTCGACCATCTTTTGTGATTTTTGCCCAAGATTACCTTTCTATACTACTTAGTAATTATGGTAATATTTTCCTGAATGAACTTATTCCCCGCAACCCTAAATTAAGAGTCTATAAACATCCTTCTCGATCTGGTTGGGAACGTACATATATAGAAACACTCTTTACTAATAACCCTAATATATTAGTTAGTCCCGAAGTGGTAGCGGAAGCAAAAATAGTAGATGTATTGTTTGAACCTGATATCAATAAATCTAGGATATCCTTGGGATTATTGGGAGAACTTACTTCAACTCCCTGTATTATTCAACCTTTACGCTGGACACCAAACACGCAGGAAGTAAGAAACTGTATAAATCATTTTTTAACGTGGACAAGTGAAACTAATGGCGGGATTATTCCTGTAAATGAAACTTTAAAAGATATAGATCAGGAAAAATCGGAAGAGGATGATAATAAAACTCAATTGATCATCGTTCCCTCTATTTTTCCTGACCATTTTCAAGGATTTGGAATTAAATCATCTGCTGTGAATATTCCAGGCGTTTATAATTTACCTGCAATTTTTTCTACTACTATCGTTGTTACAAATGAACTACCTATAGATATTTCCACTCTCTGGTTGAGGATTTTAGGACGGGGAAAGACTCAAAGACAGGCGATAATAGAACTTTTTCACTCAGGTATTGATGATCCGCTTTATACTTTAGCTCGGCAACAGTTACAACAATGGTATCAATTTTTATTGCAAGGTGATATTGGTAAGGAATCTCATCTGTTAATGCAAACTTTGGCTTCATTAATTTAGAAAATACTCTCACCCCTGCACACTAGCAATTATCTGGCCGATATTCTGGGGAGTTGCACCAGTAGCTAACATTGCACGTATTAATAACTCAATGGAAACAGAAGCATCTCCATTTTCAGCATGAGCAATTCTGGGTTGACTAGAATGAATTTTAGTAGCTAATTCAGTCTGAGTCATTAAATTTTGTCTTCTTACTTTCAAGTTGCGACTGAGAGCTAATTTAATTTCTACTAATGCTGCTTCCTCTGGAGTTAATTCCAAAAATTCTGTCGCTGTGCCAATTTTCCCACCTTTAGCTTCTAGACGTTCTCTCTTTAATTGATCCATAAAATTTTATCTTCTCAGTTTTCACCTGTCCATGGAACCAAACTAGAGGTTTATCAGTTTGTTCCATATTTTTTGTTATATCAAATCTGATATATTTTGCCATATAAATGGAAAAATTACCTTTGCTGATAAATCGGGAATCAGTATTTACGAGAAAATATGGCTAGTTGTCAGAAAATATTGTTAAAGTACGTAAAGGTTTATAGACCTGTTTTATTTTTTAGAGGATAATTCTTCATGATTGCAACTGCTCCCATATTAAAGCACGAGGTTAAAGACCTCGCCCTCGCTCCCTTGGGAAGACAACGGATTGAATGGGCTGGAAGAGAAATGCCGGTATTGAAGCAAATCCGCGATCGCTTTGAGAAAGAAAAGCCCTTCGCTGGTTTACGCCTGGCTGCTTGCGCCCACGTGACCACAGAAACCGCACATTTAGCGATCGCCCTCAAAGCCGGTGGTGCTGATGCAGTTTTAATTGCGAGTAACCCCTTATCAACTCAAGATGACGTAGCTGCGAGCCTTGTAGCTGATCATGGTATTGCTGTATTTGCTCAAAAAGGCGAAGATGCCGCTACATATAACCGCCACGTGCAAATAGCATTAGATCATCGCCCCAACATCATTGTTGATGACGGTAGCGACGTGGTAGCAGAATTAGTTCAACACCGTAAACACCAAATTGCCGATTTAATTGGTAGCACCGAAGAAACCACCACTGGTATTGTGCGTTTACGCGCCATGTTTAAAGAAGGCGTTCTTACATTCCCCGCCATGAACGTCAACGACGCAGACACCAAGCACTTCTTTGATAACCGCTATGGTACTGGTCAATCTACCTTAGACGGAATTATCCGCGCTACAAATATTTTGTTAGCTGGTAAAACTGTTGTGGTTGTCGGTTATGGCTGGTGTGGTAAGGGTACAGCCCTCCGCGCTCGTGGTATGGGTGCAAATGTCATCGTCACCGAAATTGACCACATCAAGGCTATTGAAGCCGTTATGGATGGTTTCCGGGTGCTACCAATGGCAGAAGCAGCGCCTCACGGTGATATCTTCATTACTGTGACTGGTAACAAGCACGTCGTTCGCGGTGAACACTTCGATGTCATGAAAGACGGTGCGATCGTTTGTAACTCTGGTCACTTTGATCTGGAACTTGATTTGAAATACTTAGCCGCTAATGCTAAGGAAATCAAGGATGTCCGTCCTTTCACAGAAGAGTATAAATTGACAAATGGTAAATCCGTAGTTGTACTCGGACAAGGACGTTTGATTAATTTGGCTGCTGCTGAAGGACACCCCAGCGCAGTTATGGATATGAGTTTTGCTAACCAAGCTTTGGCTGTTGAATACCTGGTGAAGAATAAGGGTAGTTTAGCTGCTGGTTTGCATTCTATTCCTAGAGATGTGGATGAAGAAATTGCTCGTTTGAAGTTGCAAGCTATGGGCATTTTCATTGATAGTTTGACAGCCGAGCAAATTGACTATATCAATTCTTGGACTTCTGGAACGTAAGTCATTTAGTTGATTTTTTGGGGATAGGCTTTTGGGCTTATCCCTTTTTTTTCGTTTTGTGTTATGGATTTCTACAAGTATCATCTCTCGTTGTAGTTCGCTTAGAAACTGCTGGCGATAGCTTGATGCCTTTATCTTTGATGGTTTGGCAATCTAACCACGTATGAAATGGTGGCATTCCAACCGGCTCATGACCAAGTTTCTTTTCAGGATGATAAAAGTTTTTTAACAAGATTTCAGCACCTAATTCACCAACTTTCTTATCATATACAGATACGACAATTCCTGCGTATTTTACGTTTTCTGGAGCGTATGTTGATGGAATTACCCACTTATCTCTCAAAAGTTCGGCACCTCCTACACTATTAAGTATATTATCCAAACCGTACCATGCAAAATAGACTTCTTTTGCATCATTGGGATTTTTTGGATCACCCAAATCAGTTGGCTCAACAGGTCGAGGAAATGGACGGTTTATAAAACGGTCATCACCATTGTTTTTGAGTTGATCTATATCTTTAGCAACATAAGTATCCTGTGGTGTATCCTGATCGTATACAAAAACTAGCTTTTGATCTGGGGGAAAAAGAGAAGCAATCTCCTTACCATAATCAAGCCCACCTGTGCCGTAGCGCACACCAGCAATATTTGAGTTTTCGTAACGATTATCAAGAGATGTCACGATTCCGCTGCTAATAGGGTCAGTGACTCCAAGGAATATCTGTCCTTTGGCACCAAGTTTCTTAACTAAGTCAGCGTCTCTAATTGCTTTGGTAGCAAAAGATCCTGCTGTTACTATATAATCTATGTTCTGATCCTTATAGCGAATGGCAATGTCCTTAGTTATTTTGTTCCATAACTCTTTACCTGACAGTTTGCCTAAATGTCCACATGGCTCTTCGGGTATTTTCACGCTGTCGGGAGACTCAAGACAACCTTTTTCTGGAGGCGGAGCAATAAGCTTAATTTTAGGCTCATTTATGAGACGGTCACGAAAAGCTTGAATCATTATCTGTTCGTAGGGTACATTTTCGCTCGTTACTATCACAACAGATAATTTTTTTGAAGGCCAAAAATAGTAACTGATAACACCAATACTAAACAGAGAAGTGATTGCAAGCCCCCAATTAACTAACATCCGACGACGCTTTTGTTCCTTCTTTTTCTTGGCTTCAAATTCTAAACTTTGGTTAATAAAATTTTGTTCAGATGAACTCATTTCACTTCCCCTTTGCTGTAACTTTTCTCCAGCAATTACTAAAGATGTACCTTTTAATAATAAATTAGATTCCCTGTGAGCAGATTCCCATTCATTAATTTTTACCTTAAGTTGTTCTTGCCAAGTGCAAAACTCACGATTGGCCTCAAATTTTGAACTCTGCTGAATAAAATCTTGTTCAGACAAACTCATTTCATCTTTTCTTTCCTGTAACCATTCTTCAGCTATTACTAGAGATGTACCTCGTAGTAATGCATTATAGTCCCTGTTAACAGACTCCCATTCATTAATTTTTACCTTAAGTTGTTCTTGCCAAGTGCGAAACTTACGATTGTCCTCAAATTTTGAACTCTGCTGAATAAAATTCTGTTCAGACAAACTCATTTCATCTTTTCTTTCCTGTAACCATTTTTCAGCTTCAGGTAAAAATACACGTTGTAATAATGCCTGATTGTCCTTTTGAACAGACTCCCATTCCTTAATTTTTACCTTAAGTTGTTCTTGCCAAATGCGAAACGCCCGACTGTTTTCCATCCAAGTTTGTAGCGTTTTCCATTCTCGAATCAATGCTTCATGAATGATCTCGACGGTTTCTTGATCTGTTTCCTCTTTTTCATTAATCTTCTTGATTTTATTTATCACCACCAAACGAAAATTATGAGAAGCCAACTGTGTTACTAAATCCCAGTTATCTGCTCCAATTTCTTCACGGGTAGCTAATCTTCGAGTATCTTCTGTTCCCTCCCCTGGACGCACTAACTGAATAAATACTCTTTGCACTCGTAGTTGATCTTTTTCACTGAAACTTTGATATTTATCTTCAGCATATTTTGCGAGTGCCTTTTCTAGACGATCAATTTCGTCATAAGCCTGATGGGTTAACTGACCATTTTGCCGTTTTTCCCACAGTTTCGTAAGAGTAAATTCTAGTATCGGCAGGTTTCCAGGTTGAACGTTCACTGCATCCAAAATGCTTTCTGTTAGTCCACGCTCAATTGTTAATTGAAGCAGTTGGGCGGGTTTTTCAATGACATCTTTTAGTTCTTGTCTATTCATCGGACCAAGTATTTGATTAGCATCCTGCAAAGCTTCTGCAAAAGAACGCTCAGAAATCGCATATTTGAAAAAATCAGCCCGTAAGGTAAGAACAATCTTAAAATTCTCTATCTGCTTAATGGTTAATAACAATTGTTCAATAAATATATTGCGTTCCTTTTCCTGGCAAAGAGTGTAGAGTTCTTCAAATTGATCTGCTATCAGTAACAATTTAATACCAGAATTTTTATTCAAGATAGATGTTACGATATTCTTTAATCCTGAAACGTCCTGCTGAAATTCTTGAACTAGCCTATTTTGTGTAATCAACTGCTCACTACTACTGTTTTCAGGGTCTAGCAGAGAAACTAACTTAGTTACTAAATTTCTGAAAGGGTGATCGCCAGGACGAAAATCTACAATCAACCAATTTTTTTCCAAACGCAGTTGAGGGATTAAACCAGCAAACACCACAGAAGATTTACCGCTACCCGAAGCCCCAATTACAGTTACTAAAGGTTTCCTTTTTACAGATTCTACTAACTGCTTTATAAATTCATCTCGTCCAAAAAAGAATTTAGCGTCCTCTTCTCGAAAAGCAGATAAACCTCGATAAGGGCAATCTGCGATCGCTGGCCATGCTTTAATTAGCACATGAGAGGGAATCATAAAAGCAACTTTAGCATCGGGTCGTCTCATTTCAGCCGCCACAGCTATTCCTGCTACACCCTGAAGTTTTTCATCCCAGATAGGCGCACCACTAAAACCAGGTTCTAATCTAAAACCAGGTTGTTTCACATCCTCTAGCTGTACCCAATCTTTAGCTGTGCGTCCACGTAAAACCCCAGTAGCCCAAACACCATGTGGTTGTGCTGCTGGAAAACCATATACTCGGAAAGAATGTTCCTGCCAATCATCAGATGTAACTAATGGTACTTTTTGTGCTACTTGAGGAGAATTTTCTAACTCCAATCCAGCAATATCTTCTACTTGCTCATCGGGATTCACTGGTCGCCAAAAGACCACTTTAGCTGTGAAACGTGGTCTATCTGGCACTAGAGGAAAGTCCAAAGTAATTTCTACACCTAGCATTTCAGTAATATTTCTGGTATCTCCCAAAGCATCAGCTACTACATGAGCGCAGGTGAGAATGTACTTTTGGGAAACTAAGAAGCCAGCACCAATTACCCCGCCATTATTGGAGTAAATTCTGACAATAGATGAATCAAACTGTGGGCGCATCTTGTGAATCCTTTTTCCACTTTAAGGTGATTTCATAGTTGACTTCACTATTACCAGAAGCTACAACAGCCCCAAGTTGGGCGCTAATTTTGATACCAAACTTAACTTCCACTTCATCTGCTGGCTGTTTGAGGCTACTCACTTTGGTAATAATTGCATTTGCTATAGGCTTAACGGTTTCTAAAGCGGACTCAAAAGTTTGTGTAGCCTTATCAACTACTTGATCTCGCAAACCGATGCGATTATCGGTTTCTGTTGCTTCGTCGAGTTCAACAAAAATAAATTCGCCACTTTCAAGAGGAAATTTTACTATGCGTTTCATAATATACTTAAAAAAATGTGAAAATATCTTTTAAGTATAATCGCATAATTTAAGGCTGTGTGTCAATAATAATAATAATAATAATACCTGGCTTTTTATCTCCAGATATATACTTTAAAATATGAGAGGTTTTACTGCAATGGATACCTTACTTAGATAAATATCGCCAAATCATTCAAAAAATCTTAACCGAATATTCCCAACTTCCCTACGCTTACGGTGAACTAGAAAGACAACTAATAATAGACCAAACCGCCAACCATTACCTATTACTAACATTAGGCTGGGAAAATAATCAACGAGTACATGGTTGCTTAGTTCATATAGACATAATCAACCATAAAATCTGGATTCAAAGAGACGGAACAGAATACGGTATAGCCAACGAACTTGTTAACGCTGGTATTCCTAAAAATCAAATAGTTTTAGCCTGACCACCAGCCGATATCAGACAATATACAGAATTTGCAATTACTTAGTTTAAAACTTTAGTTGAAGCCTTTGGTTTTTCGTTGCAACTTAACCTAACCTGGGAATTATTACTAGGTAAAGAATAATGAAATTAGGATAGAATTTAATGTAAAACAATGATAAAATAAAGTAATGTCGAAAAAACGTAAATTACTAGAGAAAGGAAAATTAAAAATGGAAAGTTTAAGACTGCGATCGCGCATTGGTAAAGATGGACTATTAAAAATTCATTTACCACAGGCTAAAGAAGGAACTGAATTTGATATTATTGTTATTTATGAAATAGCTGTACCAAAAGAAGAAACAGCCACAGAACAAACCATGAAATTGAGTGATTTTTATGGTTGTATCCAAGATGAAACATTTATTAGACATCCACAATTAGAACAACCTGAAAGAGAAGCATTCTGATGATTTACTTATTAGATACCAATACCTGTATTATTTATCTTAAAGGTAAAAATATTCATCTAAAAGAGAAATTAGATAGTATCTCAACTTCTGAAATTGCAGTTTGTTCCATTGTCAAAAGTGAATTATTCTATGGTGCTATGCGGAGTGCTAAACCGGATAGTAATTTAAAATTACAACAAGGATTTCTTGATAAATTCGTCTCTTTACCCTTTAATGATGAAGCAGCTATAATTTTCGGTAATATTCGTGCTGAACTTACTAGCAAAGGAACACCCATTGGTGGTTATGATTTACAAATTGCTGCTATTGCTTTAGCTAATAATTTGATATTAGTTACACACAATACTAGGGAGTTTTCCCGCATTCCTCAATTACAATTACAAGACTGGGAAGTAACATAATTAAACATCATCACTTTAATTTTATATGTCCGCGAAAGATTTTTTTCACAATGCAGTTAGGTTAGCTTTAGAAAAAGATGGTTGGTTAATTACTGATGATCCTTTATCATTTACAGTAGATAGTCTTGATTTTAGAATTGATTTAGAAACAGAAATACTTTTAGGAGCAGAAAAAGAAGGTCAAAAAATAGCAGTTGAGGTAAAATCTTTTTTAGCTGACTCAATCGTAAATGAATTTCATACCGCTTTAGGACAAACACTTAATTATCGTACTGTTTTAAGAAAAAAAGAACCCAACCGCATTTTATATCTAGCAATTGGTAATGACATATACAAAGAGTTTTTTCTAATTCCGTTTATTCAAGAAATAATTGCTGAACATAAATTAAAATTATTGATTTTTGAAATTATTAAACAGGAGATTGTTTTATGGAAGGAATGAATTATCCTGAATTAGTAAAAACCGTGTTAGCAAGACATACCGAAAATCATAGATCAGAAGGAACCGAAAAGGAGTTAATTTTTGATAGTGAAAGAAATAGTTATTTAGTAGTTCATGTAGGATGGCAGAATAACTAAAGGGCTTATGGTACAGTTATTCATGTAGATATTAGAGATGGAAAAATCTGGATTCAGCGAGATTTAACTGAAGAAGGTGTAGCTAGTGAACTGGTAGAATTAGGAGTACCAAAAACCGATATAGTTTTAGGTTTTAAATCTCCTTTTGTGAGGGAATTTACTGGTTTTGCAGTGTGTTAGTTGTAGGTTGGGTTGAAAAACGTTCGCGTAGCGTGCCGTAGGCATAACCCAACATTTTTATAATTTGATTGCGTTGGGTTGCGATGCAGCTTAACCCAACTTACAAATATAATACAGAGCCATTACTTAAAAAACAAGGTATAATCCAATATAAAATATCACTTTAAATTTTTATGTCAGCAAAAGATATATTTCACAATACAGTTAAAATAGCATTAGAAAAAGAGAATTGGCAAATTACTGATGATCCTTTATATTTACGCCTAACAGCATTAGTGAAAATCAGGATAGATTTAGGAGCAGAAAAGCTAATTGGTGCTGAGAAAGATAATCAAAAGATAGCAGTAGAGGTAAAAAGTTTTCTCGGACTTTCAGCAATTTCCGAATTTCATACAGCAATTGGTCAATTTTTAAATTATAGGATAGCATTAGGACAGCAAGACCCTGAAAGAGTATTATATTTAGCTATATCTCAAGATATATATCAAGAGTTTTTTACTGATAGTTTCATTCAAACCGTTTTACAAACTTATGAGATTAAATTATTAGTTTTTGACATTAATAAGGAGGAAATAGTGTTATGGAAACCTTAAATTATCAAGAGATAGTAAAAGATATTATCTCTAAATATGCAAAAGACCAAGCAGAGGAAGATTTAGAAAATACAGAAATTGTTTTTGATACAGAACGGGATATTTATTTATTATTGTATACAGGATGGAAAGACGAAAATAGAATTTATGGTTGTCCCATTCATATTAGTATTAAAGATGGTAAAATTTGGATTGAAAGGGATTTTACAGAAGAAGGAATTCCTAATCAATTAGTAGAGTTAGGAGTACCGAAAACAGATATTGTGTTAGGTTTTAGAGCGCCTCATATTAGGCAGTTTACTGGTTTTGCAGAGGGTTGATTTTTACTCGATTTTCTGTGATTCTGATTCAAAAAATATAATACCATGATACAAAAAACATACCCACTTCCTCTAACCTTCGAGCAAATTCTTAATCTTGTATTACAACTTCCTCCACAAGAACAAGAAGAAATTATCCAACAAATAAAAATAAACTTACCAAAAAAGAAAGAAGAAGATTTACTGACTGTTGTTGATAGAATTGGTAAAAATGCTCAAGCAAAAGGACTTACAGAAGAAATTTTAGCAGAATTATTAGCTGATGAATCATAAACTAATTGTCATTGACACCAACGTTTTACTTAGTGCTGCACTCAGTCCAGATGGAACAGCCCGTAAAGCCCTAGATAAAGCCTATAAACAATTCAAAATAGCTCAAAGTGAGCAAACCTATCAAGAATTAAAAACACGCATTTACAAATCTAAATTTGATAAATATATTTCAGATGAAGAACGGCAAGATTTTTTAGAAGTAGTCAAAAAATACAGCCAATTTATAGAAATAACAACTCAAATAGATATCTGTAGAGATCCAGACGATAACAAATTTTTAGAACTCGCAAAAGAAGCCAATGCCGAATTTTTGATTACAGGAGATCAAGACCTTTTATCACTTAAAACTCTAGTCGAATATCAAAACCAGATTATTACTCCGAGAGACTTTATCAGCATTAATTAAATTTTCGCTTTCTTATCACCCCTTGAAGATGTTTGACTTTGCATAGACATTTACCATAATACCGTTAGAAATGCCCTAGAAAAAGATAATTGGCAAATCACCAAACATCCATTTGTTCTCAAATGGGGTATAAGAGATTTATATATAGACTTAGGTGCAGAAAAACTCATAGCAGCCGAAAAAACTGGACAGAAAATAGCAGTCGAAATTAAAAGCTTTATAGGTGCTTCTCTAGTCACCGACCTAGAAAACGCTTTAGGGCAATATATCTTATATTACGACATTGTCTCACGCTGAGAACCTGAACGCCGGTTATATCTCGCTATTCGTCAAGAAACCTACTCAGAACTATTTCAAGAACCAATTGGTAAAATATTATTAGAAAATCAACGCCTTTGTTTACTTGTCTTCGACTCCAAACGAGAGGAAATACTGCAATGGATACCTTAGATAAATATCGCCAAATCATTCAAAAAATCTTAACCGAATATTCCCAACTTCCCTACGCTTACGGTGAACTAGAAAGACAACTAATAATAGACCAAACCGCCAACCATTACCTACTACTCACATTAGGCTGGGAAAATAATCAACGAGTGCATGGTTGCTTAGTTCATATGGACATAATCAACGATAAAATCTGGATTCAAAGAGACGGAATAGAATACGGTATAGCTAACGAACTTGTTAACGCTGGTATTCCTAAAAATCAAATAGTTTTAGCCTGACCACCAGCCGATATCAGACAATATACTGAATTTGCAGTTGCTTAGTTTAAAACTTTAGTTGAAGCCTTTGGTTTTTCGTTGCAACTTCACCTAACCTGGGAATTATTACTAGGTAAAGAATAATGAAAGTAGGATAGAATTTAAGGTAAAAAAATGATAAAATAAAGTAATGTCCAAAAAACGTAAATTACTAGAGAAAGGAAAATTAAAAAATGGAAAGTTTAAGACTGCGATCGCGCATTGGGAAAGATGGACTATTAAAAATTCATTTACCACAGGCTAAAGAAGGAACTGAATTTGATATTATTGTTATTTATGAAATAGCTGTACCAAAAGAAGAAACAGCCACAGAAGAAACCATGAAATTGAGTGATTTTTATGGTTGTATCCAAGATGAAACATTTATTAGACATCCACAATTAGAACAACCTGAAAGAGAAGCATACAAGACTGGTAAATAACATAATTAAACATCATCACTTTAAATTTTTATGTCAGCAAAAGATTTTTTTCATAATGCAGTTAGGTTAGCTTTAGAAAAAGATTAGGACAAACACTTAATTATCGTTACATTTAAAAAAAGCAGCATCTGAGCGTCTTTTATATTTAGCAATTAGTTATGAAATATATACAGATTTTTTTCTGACTCCTGTAATTCAAGAAATAATTGCGGAACATCAATTAAAATTACTTATTTTTGAAAGTCTTAAACAGGAGATTGTTTTATGGAAGGAATGAATTATCCTCATAGTTTACTAGTTTTGCATCGGTTTAGATTTTTACTTGATTTTCTGTGATTCTGATTCAAAAAATATAATACCATGATACAAAAAACATACCCACTTCCTCTCATCATAAAAAAGGAGGCTTAAAACCTCCACCAAAATAAATTTTATTAATCAACAATCAAGAAAGTTTATAACTAATATATCGGTTCAGACTAACTTTTTCTTCTGCGGCTTCTATAGCTAATTTACGGTGTAGTGCCGGAGTGATGCGTACCTGAAATTTACCACTATATTGCTTTTCTGCTAGTGGTTCTGGAGGTATCTCCCCAGTAGTTTCCATATCAGCTAGTATATCTTTCACTAGCTCTGTAATACCTTTGAGAGCAGTAAGATTATCTTCATGAAGATAAGACAGGCTAGGAAATTCAGCACACAAACCCACAAATTCTTGATCCTCTTGTGACCAAGTAACTCTATATGTATAGTGGTTGTGATTAACCATTTTCCGATTCCTCAGTTTCTTCAATTGCTGCTAATTTTTCGATTGCATCTAAAACTTGTCTAACTTGATAGGGCTTGGCCTTTCCTTTGTCGTTTTGGATGTTGACTCGCGGATCTCCAGCCCAGGGCATTTTGTAGACACAGTGGCTTGTTCCTTGCTGTCTAGGTTCTCCAAAATAATGAGTACAAACCTTTACTAAATCAGTAAAATTTACGTTCTGAGGATTATTTTTGAGTTCAGCAAGGATTTTTTTTATTTGTGCCATCTTTAGGTTTCCTTTTGTATATAAAATCCATGTCAATGTCAATTAAGTAAAATCTAAGTGATTTTACTCAGTATTAACAATGCACGAATGTAGAAACCTTAAGCACTCTTCCCAGTCAAGGTGGATAAATGCTGATCATAAGAAATTGAACTTTAGATAGAATGCCATAATGTTGATAGCTCAATTATAGGATCAATATTGGTACTATGTCAATCCTTTTTTGATGGTAGATGTAGATATAGCGGAACTGTTACCAGGGGCAAGGTCAGTAGTTGTAGGTTGGGTTGTTCGCGTTAGCGTTGCGGAGCAATCGGAACGAATGGGAAAATAATCAACGGGTGCATGGTTGCTTAGTTCATATTGACATAATCAACGATAAAATCTGGATTCAAAGAGACGGAACAGAATACGGTATTGCTAACTCAGGACTAATAATAGCCATAGAACTTTTATACTACACACGGGTGAGATTTAAACTTTCCGAGTTATTTAGTCATCTTGAGATGACTTCTGCTATTAGACTGGGAACTCATTCCCAGGCGGGCTTTACCCCTACGTTTAGAATCAAACAGTCAAGCCCTTATAAAAATATAAATTTGTTTCTAGTATAGGGAGTAAAACCCCCTATTTACCAGCAATATCCTTTATGAAATCTGGATAGATATTAGCTAAAAAATTGCTCCTAACCTATCAATTTCTGCCAAGTCATTGCCCCAATAATACCATCAGCAGTTAAACCATTTTGCTGTTGAAATTTCTTGAGTGCTGCTTCCGTTTGCGAACCATAAATACCATCGGGATTAGCACCTATACGAAATTGTAAGTACCTGATAATTACGCCACTAGCATGAGTTCCTTGAATAACTCGTTTAGCTAATATCTGATTGATAGCATCCCAGGTAGTGTTACTAGCAATTCCTGTTGGTAAAACTCCCACAATTCTCTGGAATTTTTCCGTTGCTGAAGATGTAGCTGCTCCCATGCCATTATCTTCTACTAAGGGACGATTATTTTTATCAGTAATTTTCAGCCGATTTAAAGCCTGTTGTAGTCTGAGAATGCTCTTATCTTTATTCTGTTCCTCATCTATAACAGGATTTACAGGCGTATTAGAAGCAGGATTTACAGAAGTACTTGCTACTTTACCTGTCAACCCGGCAACTATGGCATTAGCCATTGCTTCACCATCATATATTTGCATATCTTTGGCAGAATCAATGAAGCAACCTTCTATGAGAATTCCTGGCATATTTGTGTTTCTGAGAACATAGAGGTGTGAACCACTTTTAACACCACGATTAAAAAAGCCTAATTTGACAATTTCATCTAATACTTTTTGGGCAACTTTTCTGCCGGCATCGCTAATAGCAAATACTTCTGTCCCATTAGCTTGTCCATTAAAAGCATTAAAATGAATAGATACAAAAAAATCTACTCGGTTATTATTGGCTTTGTTGCACCGGCTACCTAATGATTGATTTACTGTACTGGCACTATTTGGTTTGCATGAGATTACTGTATGTCCTAAACTTTCTAATTTAGCAATAACCTTATTACCCACTTCTGTTGTTAACTTATCTTCCGATTTAATACCACCTGCACCACTATCGGGAGGGCAGTTGTGACCAATATCAATGCCGAATTTCATTTTTATCTCCTTAATTGACTTTGTTGCTATGCCAAGAGTCTGCTACTGGTTAATTTAGTTCCAAAAAGCATAGACATCATTTTAATCTCTAGGTAGAGATTCCCCCATTAATCCCCAAAAATGTTTAAGATCAATGTAAAGAAATATTTCGTAGCAAAAGCGCATGAAACGCATTGTCTTGATTGCTGGGTTTGAATCGTTTAACGCGGACTTGTACCGAAAAGCGGCTGATTTGGCTAATTCCCGGTGTCCAGAGTTGGATATTCGAGTATTTAGCGATCGCAATATTACCACCAATAGCCCGGAAGTAGAAGCAGCACTCAAAAACGCAGATGTGTTTTTTGGCAGCTTACTATTTGACTATGACCAAGTTATGTGGTTGCGAGAGCGTGTCGCTAACATCCCTATCCGTCTCATTTTTGAGTCAGCACTGGAATTAATTAGTTTAACCAAAATAGGATCATTTGCGATCGGTGACAAACCCGCAGGAATGCCTAAACCCGTTAAATTCATCCTTGACAAATTCAGCAACGGTAAAGAAGAAGACAAACTCGCCGGTTATATCAGTTTCCTGAAAATCGGACCAAAGTTATTAAAATTTATCCCCGTCCAAAAAGTTCAAGACCTTCGTAATTGGTTAATTATCTATGGTTACTGGAACGCCGGCGGTTCAGAAAACGTCGCTGCCCTATTTTGGACAATTGCGGAAAAATACTTAGATTTAAAAGTTGGAGATATACCCCCACCTATCGAAACCCCCGACATGGGTTTATTACATCCCGAATATCAAGGGTTTTTTAGATCACCGCGTGAATATTTACAATGGTATCGGAAAAGAGACCAGGACGTAGGGGCGCAGGGCCTGCGCCCAATCATCGGTATCCTACTTTACCGAAAGCACGTTATCACCAAACTGCCCTATATTCCCCAACTAATCCGCTATTTTGAAAAAGCCGGGTTAACCCCCTTACCCATCTTTATCAACGGCGTAGAAGGTCACGTAGCCGTCAGAGATTGGATGACCAGTGACTACGAAACCCAACAACGTCAAAGAGGTAACATTGAAACTCCTTCCCTTACCACAGAAGCAGTAAAAATTGATGCCATAGTTTCTACCATTGGATTTCCCCTCGTTGGTGGTCCGGCTGGTTCAATGGAAGCCGGAAGACAGGTGGAAGTAGCTAAACGCATTCTCACAGCCAAAAATGTCCCTTATATCGTCGCTGCACCTTTATTAATTCAAGATATTTACTCTTGGACGCGCCAAGGTGTAGGCGGTTTACAAAGTGTTGTCCTATATGCTTTACCAGAATTAGATGGTGCGATTGATACAATTCCCCTCGGTGGTTTAGTCGGTGAACAAATTTATTTAGTTCCTGAACGAATGCAGCGATTAACTAATAGAGTTAAAAACTGGGTTTCCCTCCGCCAAAAACCTATTTCCCAACGAAAAATAGCCATTATTTTATATGGTTTTCCCCCTGGCTATGGTGCAGTGGGAACTGCTGCATTATTAAACGTTCCTCGCAGTTTAATTAAATTACTTCATGCACTCAAAGCACAAGGTTATAATGTCGGCGAAATTCCCGAAGATGGAGAAGAATTAATTCGCCAAGTTAAAGAAGCAGACGAAATTAATCCCATGAATGTAGAGATGTTTCATGAAACGTCTCCACAAAATAAAAATACCGTTAATGCCAGAACCTTAGAAAAATGGTTAGGTTATCTTTTCACAACTCGCATTGAAAAGCAATGGAAATACCTCACCGGTAGCGGCATTAAAACCTATGGTGATGAGTTCAATATTGGTGGTGTGCAATTAGGAAATGTGTGGATAGGTGTCCAGCCACCCTTGGGAATTCAAGGTGATCCCATGCGGTTAATGTTTGAAAGAGATTTAACCCCCCATCCCCAATATGCAGCTTATTATAAATGGCTACAAAATGATTTTCAAGCTGATGCAGTTGTTCATTTTGGAATGCACGGAACGGTAGAATGGTTGCCCGGTTCACCATTAGGAAATACTGGCTATTCTTGGTCGGATATTCTCTTGGGAAATATGCCCAATCTATATATCTATGCCGCAAATAATCCTTCTGAATCAATATTAGCTAAACGTCGCGGTTATGGAGTATTAATTTCTCACAATGTCCCTCCCTATGGACGCGCCGGTTTATACAAAGAGTTGGTGAATTTACGCGATTTAATCGCCGAATATCGGGAAGATCCAGAAAAGAATTATCTGTTAAAAGAAGGCATTTGTAAAAAAATAGTTGATACTGGTTTGGAAGTGGATTGTCCTTTTGATGATGCCAAAAGGTTGGGTATTCCCTTTACACCGGAAAATGTGAGAATGTTCAGTAATCATGCTTTTGATCATTATTTGGTCAAGTTGTATGAATATCTCCAAGTTCTCGAAAATCGTCTTTTTTCCTCTGGTTTACATACTTTAGGTGAAGCACCAAATCAGGAGGAGTTAATTGGTTATTTGGATGCTTATTTTGGCAACGAACCACAGAGGCACAGAGAACACAGAGAGGAGGAGGAAATTACAAGGTTATTAAATCAATCTACTGATGAGTTAACGAATCTTTTAAGAGGTTTAAATGGTGAATTTATTCCTCCTGCACCTGGTGGAGATTTATTGCGTGATGGTGCTGGTGTTTTACCGACGGGTAGGAATATTCACGCTTTAGATCCTTATCGGATGCCTTCTCCTGCGGCTTTTGAAAGAGGTAAGGAAATTGCCAAGAAAATCATCTCTCAGTCTTTGGATGAAAATAAGAAATATCCAGAAACTGTGGCGGTTTTATTATGGGGTTTGGATGCTATTAAAACTAAGGGTGAATCTTTGGGAATTCTCTTGGAATTGGTAGGCGCTGAACCTGTGAAGGAAGGAACAGGACGCATAGTTAGATATGATTTAAAACCTCTGGCTGAGGTTGGACATCCGCGTATTGATGTGTTAGCAAATCTATCGGGAATTTTTCGAGATAGTTTTGTAAATATCATTGAATTGTTGGATGATTTATTTCAACGGGCTGCGGAAATTGATGAACCAGAAGAAATGAATTTTATTAGAAAACACGCTTTGATTTTGAAAGCTAAAGGTGTGGAAAATTCTTCGGCTAGATTGTTTTCTAATCCTTCTGGTGATTTTGGTTCTTTAGTTAATGATAGAGTGGTTGATGGTAATTGGGAATCTGGAGAAGAGTTGGGGAATACTTGGGAAAGTCGCAATGTCTTTAGTTATGGTAGAAATGATAAAGGACAAGCTAGACCAGAAGTATTACAGACCCTATTAAAAACTAGCGATCGCATAATTCAAGAAATAGATTCGGTAGAATATGGATTAACCGATATTCAGGAATATTATGCCAACACAGGCGGTTTGAAAAAAGCCGCAGAAAAACAAAGCGGCAAAAAAGTACAAGCCAGTTTTGTCGAAAGTTTTTCTCAAGACACCACACCCCGCAATTTAGATGATTTATTGCGAATGGAATACAGAACCAAGTTATTAAACCCCAAATGGGCTGACGCAATGGCTAATCAAGGTTCTGGAGGTGCTTTTGAAATTTCCCAACGCATGACAGCCTTAATAGGTTGGGGTGGAACTGCCGATTTTCAAGACGATTGGGTATATGATCAAGCAGCAGAAACCTATGCTTTAGATCCAGAAATGGCAGAAAAATTACGCAAAGCCAATCCTGAAGCATTTAGAAATATTATCGGCAGAATGCTAGAAGCATCAGGACGCGGTTTATGGCAAGCTGATGGAGATAAATTAGACAAATTGCGTCAGTTGTATGAATTAAGCGATGAACAATTGGAAGGAGTGACAGTTTAATAGCTTTAATTGTAGGGTGCGTTAGCGACAGCGTAACGCACCACATTCCACATCATATTTTAAAATAATTCTCTAATACAATCTCTCAATATCTCAATCAATTCTTCTTTACTCACTTTATTATCAGCAACCTTCATCACCGACATGAAAACCAGAATAGAATCTATCAATCGTTTTTACTATCCTGATGTGATGGTTACTTGTGATGAAAGAGATAAAGCAACATTAGGTTATAAAAAATTCCCCTGTTTAATAATTGAAATATTATCTGATTCTACAGAAGCATTTGATCGTGGTGATAAATTTGCAGATTATCAAACCATAGAAACTTTACAAGAATACGTTTTAATTAATGTCAAAAAATCCAAAGTAGAATGTTTCCGTCGTAATTCTCAAGGTTTATGGGTATTACAATCTTATCCAGAATCATCTTTCGACTTACAAAGTATTAATTTTCATGGCAAGATGGATGATTTATATGAAGATGTAAATTTTTTATAACGGACAACTGTTTTTAAGGAACGGAATAAAAAATCTAACTTGAATTTAGGATGCGTTAGTGTTCTCAAAATCGCTTGCACTTTCAAAAGTAACCATAAAATTATTGATACACAATAAGTAGGTAGGCAAAAATAAATAGAACTATGTTAAGTAAGTTAACAGATTTTGAAATTGGCTCGTAGTTAGGGCTTTAGCCCTACTTTCAGGTCTAAAGCCCTAACTACAAACCTTTAATTATTTACGTTACTCTACTTAGATCACACTCTTATTCTTACCTAAAGTGTCTTACTAATTACCATTTCATCCTCGAACTTTCTATTTAAACTAGATATTATTAACCTTGAAATTATCCTCTAAATCATAGATAATACAATGTAACAATCAAATAAACCCTAGCACTCACAAGGGTTGAGTGCTAATTTCTAGCTTAATATTGAAACTGATGTAGTAGGCAAAAATTCTCCTTTTTCTAGATAGAGTTAGCGGACTTTTTCGCCATAGATTCTTGCCCAAAATTCAAGTTTCTCAGCAATTGATAAATTCATTCGGAGGACTAGAATGATTAAATACAGCTTCAATCTGGTAGGTGTATCTCCTGTTTTGCATTTTTTCAATCACCAACAACAGAGTTTTATAAAACCGCAGCATCAAGGCATAGAATATATAGGAACTCATACTTGCACATTAGATGCCTTTCTATCATCCATAGAACCAATCCCCGTTAAATGGGGTTGGAACTTAGATCAAGTAGTAGATACAGTCATTGACTTTTGGATGAATAATGCTGAAAGTATTAACTATTGGAAATCTCGGTTAAACGATGCCGGACATGATAGTTTACTTGTAGCTAGAGTCGCAGATATGAACTCTTTGTCAGAGGAACTCGAATCACTACTCAGAAAAAACTTGTAACCCTTAACTCTCATTCTCCATCAAGTGGAGAATCTTCAAATATAACTCTTCCACCCTCTTTGCTGCTACCTCACCACTAGCAGCATAGTGATTTAACCCAGGAGAACCATTCACCTCAATCAGCGTATAATCTACCATCGGCATAGTAATATCATGGGTAAGTATATCCACCCCAGCTAATCTTAGTCCCATATCTTTAGTAATATTAATTGCTAACTTCTGAAAATCAGGATGAATAGTTTCCGAAAAATCTACCACTTCACCTCCACTCGATAAATTAGCACTATCTAAAAGATAAACAGTATGATGATTAGGAATCACACTATCCCAATCAAGATTTTGTGTTTTTAATTTTTGGGAAATCCGAAAATCATCAAATTTAATCACATTTCTTCTACCCGTATTTAGGATTTTTTCCTGTTTTTGTTGTAGCAACTCCAAAACATTAGATATACCATCACCAACAACACACAAGGGAATTCTTTGATAAGCCGTAATCACCTCATCATCCAACACCACAATTCTATAGTCATTACCACCATAGAACTTTTCAACAATCAATCCTGATTTAATTTGGAATATCTTATTAGCCACATCATAATATTCTTCCCGATTATGCACCTTCGTCACCAATATACCTTGACTCAGATTCAGCGGCTTCACAATCACAGGAAATCCCATTGATTGTGCATAATGAAATCCATCATCAATATTCCGGGGATGAGCTATTTTAGCACACATCTGATCACTGAAAAACGTCTTGCCCTCTGTTACACGATATCCAAACTGCTTCAGGAAAAAATTACTATGGGCTTTATCTTTAGCTAATTCGGCTGAAGCAAAACCATTAATATTCAATTTAGCATGACTAAAAACTGACTTTTTCCCATTTTTAAACGTAATATGCCCCACAAATTCATATTCAGGTTCAACTAAAACCACCGCCCCTATTTGCAAAGCCACTTTTTGGATGATTGATGTAATTGACATTGTTTATTTTCTCGGATTCTTTCAAAATTACCCTGAAAAAGTATGGCAATATTCGTAAATACAGCAGGTTAAATAAGCAGGTGAACACAATAAAACCAAACTGTGTAAAGAAACGTAAAATCGCTGAAAACTTTTTTAATCTTGCCTCTTGCTTTGCTATAACCACAATTTTCAACGCCAACCTACTAGTCTGTCAATCCAAAAATGACGGGTAAAGGCAAGTAGGGGGAGAAGAGGGGGTAGGGGGAGTAGGGGAGGGAAAACAGAAGTTTTTTCCTATCATTACCCGTCAAAATAAATTTGACGAACTACTACTTATTTATGAGGTACAAAATCTCAATTGAGACCCATACACAAAGCCAGTTTTACTCTTGACCACTGAATTATGCCACATATTATACAAGGATTTTCATCTTTATGTATGTCTAAACACTAAAATACTCAGTAAATGCTCATTGGCATCAAATAAAACTAAACATTTTTAAAAGATAAGTTGTTGCATTACGTATTGACAATTTTGAAAATATGTAATAACAAGATGGCATCATCAATAAAAGACGCTAGTACATCTTTGGCTAAGAGACATACTAACGCCCTTCACTCAAGTTCATACGCATAAAATAATCATGCCACAAAATACGGATTACAAAAATATCACCTCAGAAAATCAAGCCATGCCTACAGTAAGAGAAGATAACGCCTACAAAAAAAGGCTGAATGGTTGGGCTGTAGCCCGTGTCGTTACTGAACAAGAAAAAGTAATTGTTTCCCGGTTTCGCAGTCGTTCTGATGCCGAAGGCTATATTCAGCACATCCGTCAGATGATTCCTGACACTGTTTTTGAGCTTTTCTTTGATTGCCAACGGGAAGAAATAGTCCTGTAAATCTACTAGAGGCAAGAGGTAAGAGGCAAGAGGCAAAATTCCAGATAAACATTCTCCTGATTCCCTCATCCCTTCCATTCCTAACTTACACAGCAGCCAGCAGCCCATTGTGCTTGAGTAAAGCCTTGGTACTGGGTTCTCGCCCCCGGAAGGTTTTAAAGACATCCATGGGATGCTGACTGCCACCTAGTGCTAACACCGTATCTCGGTAACGTCTGCCAATCGCATGGATTGCAGCCTCATCTTCCAAACCTACTTCCTCAAAAGCAGCAAAAGCATCAGCACTGAGAACTTCAGCCCATTTATAGCTATAGTATCCCGCTGCATAACCCCCTTCAAAAATATGACCGAAAGCACATAAAAACGCATCTTCGGGTAATGGTGGTAACACAGTCGTTAACTTAGCAATCCGATGTCGCACATCTGTCACAGTTTCCTGACTATTAGGGCAGTAGCGGTAATGTAACTCCAAATCCACACTACTAAAATCCAGTTGCCGCAACATACTTGAACCACTCATGTAATTACGTGCCGCCAACAATTTTTGGTAATAATGTTCCGGTAATGCTTCTCCCGTTTCATAATGTTTCGCCATACCAAACAATGTTTGACGGTCATAACACCAGTTTTCCATAAACTGGCTCGGTAATTCCACTGCATCCCATTCAACATTATTAATACCTGCCGCCCCCAGATAATCCACCTTAGTCAGCATATGATGTAAACCATGTCCAAATTCATGGAACAATGTCTCAACTTCATCAAAAGCCATCAAACTCGGATTACCATCCACAGGGGGAGTTTGATTAGAAATCAAATAAGCTACAGGTAGGCTAACAGTAGTCAAACCATTTTCTGTAACTTTGCGACGGTGAATACAAGCATCCATCCAAGCACCACCACGCTTTTCCGCAGGACGGCTGTAAGCATCTAAGTAAAAATAGGCAATGGGTTCACCATATTTATCAGCAATTTGGAAATAACGAACATCCTCATGCCATATTGGGGCTTGACCATCAGCAGGTGTCACAGTCACCCCAAAAAGCCTTTTTACCAGCCCAAATAGCCCATCTAGAACTTGAGGCAGGGGAAAATAGGGAAGTAACTCCTCAGCCGTAAAGGCAAATTTTTCTTCCCGTTGGCGTTCAGCCCAAAAGCTAATATCCCAATGCTGCAAATTTTCGGCTTCTGCTGCTCCTTTCGCCTTCGCAAAAGCTTTGAGTTTTTCTAAATCTTTGACAGCAGCATTATAACTAGCTTGACGGAGTTCTTCTAATAGCTTTTCGACGGAGGGAATATCCTTAGCCATCTTACTAGCCAAACTCAGTTCCGCAAAAGTTTCAAAGCCAATTAATTTAGCTAGTTCTTTTCTTAACTCTAAAATTCGGATAATCAAAGGATTATTATCTAATTCCCCGGAAGATGCTCTGGTAATATAAGCCTTATAGAGTTTTTCCCGCAAATCCCGCCGGGTACTGTGCTGCATGAATGGGAAATAACTAGGAAAATCTAAAGTAATATGCCAAGGTCCATATTCTGGGGTGGCATTTTCTTCTCCAGATGCACGAGCAGCTTGGGCTGCAAGACTCAACAAGCTACTTGGTAAGCCATCAATCTCATGAGGGGTGGCGAGAACTAAAATAAAGCCTTTCGTCGCATCTAGAACGTGATTAGCAAACCTGGTTGCCAGTTCCGCTAATTCCATCTGAATACTATTAAAACGTTCTCTATCTTTTCCTTCTAATCCAACACCAGACAATTCTGCATCCCGAATTGCAGCTTTGATGATTCTCTGTTGGGCTGAATCTAAAGTTTCCCAGGTAGGACTATTCCGAATTGCTTTAAAAGCATTATAAATAGGTTGACTTTGACCCAGGATATTCATAAACTGAACTACTTGCGGCTGCACCTTTTCATAGGCAATACGTAGTTCTGGACTATTTTTTACACCCATTAAATGATTCAGTATTCCCCAACTCCAATTTAGTCTTTCTGTCAATTTTTCTAGAGGTTCTACTAAACCGCTCCAAGTAGGCTCTATATTTGCCTCCAAGTCAATTAATTGCTTTTCTAGTTCTGCCAACAGATGACTAAAAGCTGGTTCGACCTGCTCCGATTTAATAGCCGCAAATGCGGGTAAACCACAGCTTTGAAGTAGGGGATTCTGATCAATGGTAGCAATTGCACGCATGGTAGTGAGTTAATAGCCGATGAATTAGTGGGGAACAACGATTGATTTTTCTTTATATAACTAATAATTTAGCGTTGCGACAAAATTTCGCGTTGCTAGAATGGCAATCTTACTAAACAGAAGTTAGGAGATTAGCATCAACTAAGTATGTTTTTATACGAAAAATGATTTATCTACCTCTATTCTTATGCCAGTTATACAAAAAGTTCACTCTGATAGCGTAGCGTAGTGTGGCGTAAACCATACTCCTGCAACTTTATAACTACTGAATTTATTTTTGATAGCTCAGACATATCATAGAAAACCAATATGGGGAAGATTAACAATCAAAAGTTCTTCCAAATGCCTTTGGGTAAGTAATGGGACGGAATTAATTACACAACTGATTTTTCTGTTCCCTGTTCCCTCTCTCAACGAGTGAATTTAATTTTGTCTGACTACTTGTTATCTAAGTATATTCTGTCCGCAGAATCTCACTCCCTTTAGGGATGAGAGTGTCAACTATTCCTTCCTATTCTCTTAAAATCATGTCTAATCTTCCACCGCTAAATACACAAACAATTTGGGCAATTATTAACGATACAATTGATGATCCTACTGTAAACCAATTATTATGGTATCACTTAGGTTATCGTTATGATGCAATTACAGAAACTTGGGATAATAGTCAAGTAGCAACAACATGGCGAGATGAATATCCACAACCACCGGATTTCATTGATTCTCGTCCAGCAATCATGAAATTAACTCGTTCTATTCCCCAAGAAAATAAACAGATACTCAAGGAGAAACTCGGTTTTAAAGGTTACAAAATTGGTGAATTTGGTCCTCGACAAACTCGCAGAGCAACAGCAGCAAATTGGTTATTAAGTTATATGTTGGTAACTACTGGTACAATTGAGTAAAATTGCTACATTCGGTAATTGATCAAAACATCCCCAACTTCTCTAAGTAGTTGGGGATATGAGCTTTTTCCCTGATTGGCAAAATTAAATTATTGTTTTATGTCTAAATGTTATGGAAATAACACGGACTTATCTTGTATTTTCTCACAAAACTGTGTATATTAATATATTCTACCCTTGCATATAGTAATCTTGGCTAATTTGTGCAACTTGTTTTTCTAACTAACTACTTTAGGGGTAACAAGAATAAAAACCGAGTTCACAAATAATTTAGGTAGGATTACTACTGTAAACACAAATCAAGAGATTTCTGCTATGATCAACAAATTAATTAATACTAACATTAAGAGTTCTCATGTTTTACTAACTCCTAATGAGGTTAAGGTAAAATTACCCTTAACTAAAACTGCTGAAAATACAATTTTAAAATTCAGACAAGAAATAGAAAATATTTTAGATTTTCAAGATCGACGTAAATTCATTGTAGTCGGTCCTTGTTCAATTCATGATCCAAAAGCAGCGATAGAATATGGAGAAAGGTTGCTAAGTTTAGCAGAAAAGGTTCAGGATAAACTACTGTTAATTATGCGGGTTTATTTTGAAAAACCCAGAACTACTGTAGGCTGGAAAGGATTAATTAATGATCCCAAAATGGACGATTCTTTTCATGTAGAAGAAGGAATTTTGATTGCCCGAAACTTACTATTAAAGTTGACAGATTTAGGATTACCAACTGCTACAGAAGCACTTGATCCAATCATCCCTCAATATATAAGCGAACTGGTTTCCTGGTCTGCAATTGGTGCAAGGACAACCGAATCGCAAACACACCGAGAAATGGCTAGTGGGTTATCTATGCCAGTAGGGTTTAAAAATGGCACTGACGGTAATATTCAAGTTGCTGTAAATGCCCTCAAATCAGCAAAAACCCCCCATAATTTCCTGGGTATTAATCAAAAGGGACAAGTGAGTGTATTTCAAACTAGAGGAAATGCTCATGGTCATGTAATTTTGCGTGGTGGAAATCAGCCTAATTTTGATGCCGAGAATATTCAATTAGTAGAGGAACAATTAAAAGCAGCTAACTTATCACCAAGAATAGTTGTTGATTGTAGTCATGGTAATACTAATAAAGATTACAGATTACAATCTATGGTGTTTGAAAATATTATTCAGCAAATAGTGGATGGTAATAATTCCATTGTAGGCATGATGCTAGAATCGAATTTGCATGAAGGTAGTCAAGTAATTACAGGGAATCGTGAAGATTTAAAATATGGTGTTTCCGTAACAGATAAATGTATCAATTGGCAAGAAACAGAAAGAATTATTTTAGCTGCTCACGCTAAATTGGAGTAAACTTACAGCATTTTTCATGTATTTACTTTCTTCCTTTGCTTTGCGTCTTTGCGCCTTTGCGTGAGACTTAAAAATGTGGTTAATTTACCTAAAAAATAGCTGCTTTGTAGTTGCGCTTTAATTCAAAGTGCAGCTACATGACAAATACAAATGGGATTGGTGCGGATCGAACGCACGGCCTAGCGCTTAGGAGGCGCTCGCTCTATCCAACTGAGCTACAACCCCAAGGATAACGTAAATATCATAATAGCAGCATTTTTATGGCGATCGCCAACAATCATCCCAATCATCACCGCCAACCTCTAACCCGCAAAGATTACTACTTGCAGTCAGGATAACTTGAGATTTGCCGCTATTAAGTTCTCGCAGTTCTAAGTTTATTTCTCCTTGCATGGTATCTCGACAACAAAAAGTTAAACCATTAGTTGTGGGTGCGCGGAGGGGTGTACCGGGAAGATTAGTAGTACCTGTTAGTTCAATTTCGTAATTGAGGTTTTTGGCTTGTATTTGCCATCTACCCCAAGGTTGAATTTGCCATGTTACCTGTGAGTTCCAGGGAACAAATTCATAAAATTTACCTTGGTGGTGAATACCAATCATGGCGACTGATTCCATCCACCATAATACACCACGTTTGCCGCCACCGGCTGTTAAAGCTAAGTCTGGTTGATTGATGAAGGCATTGCAATTTAGCCAAAACCATTTTTGGGGAAAAGCACCACCCCAGTTTTTTTCCGCGTATGCTGGGGCATTTGTGAACTCATAAATTTTACCATGCCAATCTATCCAACCACTCGCTAAACCATGAGCCATTAAAATTTGCCAACCAGGTTCAAATATCTGAGAAAATGATAACCAACCGGCGGTTGATTGCTGGAAACTACTTTGATTACCCCATGCGTATACAGGTTGAATTGCATACTCCCATCGGCAATAATTACCAGTGGTAGGATCTGTAATTATGCCTTGGTTTAAGGTAGCTGTGGCTTGATAGCCTTCTTGAATATGGTGTGTAAATTCACTGGGAATAAGGTATAAAGGTGAAACTTGTAAGTTGGTTTTTCCCCAATGTCCTAATCCCAAAATATCCCGACTTGCCCAAAATTTGTTGATATTAGGGAAAGTGCGACAAAGGTATTCATCATTTATACCCAGGATTTGGGCTGCTCCGCCACTGTAGGGCTGATTGCCTCTTGGGTCTTCGATGGAATACATGAAGGCGATTGTTTGCTGAATTTCGGGCAGTGTGACGCGGTAATACCAGCCCTCAAAAAAACGGCGATCGCTCCCATCCCAATGATAGCCGCTATGGGGAGTTTGGGTGAAATCAAAGAAACTTTTGGGAATATTCAGCATAGGTTATGTTTGATTATTTATTTTTTGGTATTGGCAATGGGGAAATTTTCGATTAAAATGGAGCATTCATTACATATTCCGTATTTTAAACGTCATCATCAATTACTGAACAAAAAATGTCAGCCAAAAATAAAAGTTAGATCCTCCTGTTACAAAAAGACATTTTATCAACCATCTTCCACATTCCGCGATGATACTTAGCTTGATGCGTCTCGGAATCAATCCTATGTTGTCCCGCTTCCTATCACTGAGTCTCAACTCCAACGCTTAATAGTTATGCAACTGAGTATGGCGGTTGATTAAATACGTCCTGATTAAGTGTTTAACATTAGGTAAACGTATTTTAAATTTACTTACCAACTGTTGTCAAATCTCACCTTGTGGTAAAGTATATGCATTCGGGAATATTTATCAAAGATAGTGCTTGTTCTTCTACGATTATACATCATCCCGTTTAGACTCTTTTCGTTTATAAGTTAACTGAAGAGCCAGGGAAAGCATTGCTACAAGTTTATGTACAAGCGAAGCTAACAAAAAAACACTTATGCTAGAGATAGGATTTGAGACTAATAGGAACCCTATTAAGTTAGTAAAACTCCCACGCTTGATCTCTCTATTTCTGATGATGGGAGATGTTCTTGGCCTATTTGTCTGTTTAGGAATTAGTTCTTACGGGACTTTGGATCATCCATTGACAGGATTTGATCCATTGGTATATGGATTCATAATACTGACTTTAACAGGAATGTATTTGTTAGATACATACCATCCAGAGAAAGAAATTGCTGGATTACAAGCTCCGACTCGCATCCTGATCAGCAGTTTAATAGTTGCCATCATAACCTCCGTGTTAATTAACCTATCGGGAAACTGGGAACGTAATCCAGTTGGGATGCGGAGTATACTGCTGGTTAACCTGGGAATCTTTACTATCTGGGCAATGATCTTAAGAATATGGGCATTTAATTGGTGGCGATCGCAAGCTCAACAAAGTCGTTGGTTAATGCTAGGAGTCAACAATCATGCCATAAAATTTGCCCAAATGTTCTTAACCCAAAATCCATTAGGGCGATTAGTGATTCTGACGGAAACTGGTCAACATATCCCTGAATTAGCAGAAATCGAACCCCAATTAAGTCATGAAGGCTCTCTCAATGACTTATCTTATTGGAGTCATCAACCCTTATCGGGAGTGGTAGTAGGAACTCAAATCAGTCTCTCTGATCAACAAGTGCAGAGTCTCATGCAACTCCGACTAAAAGGGGTTCCCGTGTACCGTCTACCTGATATTTGGGAAACTCTATGCTACAAACTTCCCTCATCTCTACTTGAGGATGAGTGGTTTGCCTTTAGTAGTGGGTTTAACCTCGTATTTTGTGGTGACAGACTCAAAATCAAGCGGATTATGGATATAATCGTCACTGGTCTGTTGTCTGTGCTGGTGTCGCCACTCATGATACTCGTAGGACTGATCATCAAATTAGATAGTCCAGGGCCAATTTTTTATAGCCAATTACGAACAGGATTATATGGTAAACCATTTCGGGTTTACAAATTCCGTTCCATGTATCAAGACGCAGAAAAGAGAGGCGCACAATGGGCCAGTCAACGTGACCCACGCATTACCAGAGTAGGATATTGGCTAAGAGTTCTGCGAATTGATGAACTTCCCCAAATTTGGAATGTATTATGTGGAGAAATGAGTCTGATTGGTCCGCGTCCAGAAAGGCCAGAGTTTGATGTTAAGCTCAAAGAAGCAATTCCCTATTACGAAATGCGTTATCTAGTCAAACCAGGAATTACTGGTTGGGCCCAGGTGCTTTATGCCTACGGAGCTTCCCTAGAAGATGCCTATGAAAAGCTATCTTACGACCTTTACTACATCAAAAACTATTCGTTATGGTTGGACATAGCCATAGTCTTGAAAACCATCAGAGTTGTTTTATTAGGTAAAGGCAGATGAATCAAAAAGTCTTGGTGACAGGAGGTGCCGGCTATATTGGTTCCCACGTGGTGCGTCAACTAGGTGAAGCTGGTTATGATATGGTTGTATATGATAATTGTTCTACAGGAGTAGCACAAGCTGTACTTCATGGTGAGCTAATTGTTGGCGACTTAGGAGATATAGACCGCCTTTACCAAGTCTTTGGCAAACATCAATTTAGTGCAGTGCTGCATTTTGCCGCCAGTCTAGTTGTACCAGAATCCGTTGCCCAGCCCCTTGATTACTACGCCAACAACACCCGGAACACTCTGAACTTACTCCGGTGCTGTAGTGTCATGGGGGTTAAGCAATTGATATTTTCCAGCACAGCTGCGGTTTACGGCGAACCTAAAGAAAATCCCGTCACAGAGCTTGCTCCTGCCCTGCCCATTAACCCCTACGGTCGCTCCAAACTGATCAGCGAATGGATGATTCAAGACTACGGAATGGCATCTCGTCTGCGGTATGTAATTCTCCGCTATTTCAACGTCGCCGGAGCAGACCCCGGCGGTAGAATCGGACAAAACTCAAGCAATGCAACTCACTTGATTGCCAATGCTTGTAATGCAGCCCTGAAACGCCAACCAGAATTCAAGATATTTGGCAATGATTTCCCCACCCCAGATGGGACAGGAATTAGAGATTATATCCATGTTGAAGACCTAGCCGCAGCCCATGTTGATGGGTTACGCTATCTAGAACGGGGTGGTGAAAGTCAAATCCTTAATTGTGGTTATGGAGAAGGTTATAGTGTCAGGCAAGTTGTGGAACGGGTCAAGACAATTTCTGGGGTAAATTTTCCCGTGATTGAAGTGGCGCGTCGTCCTGGAGATCCAGCCTGTGTTACCGCTGATGCAGAAAAAATCAAACAGGTATTGAATTGGCAACCCAAGTATAATAACCTAGATAATATCATCTCTAGCTTTCTCGCTTGGGAAAGAAGCAAAGTTTGACAGAATTATCCGGTAAGCGTAAAGCTGAGTGTCGTGTCTTTGATTAAAGAATCCCAGGGGCTTCAGCCCTAAGAGTGTCAATTAGTTTGATACGCCTTATGTGAGTTAAAAATGTCCTGGTTATTTTAAGGGTTTCAGACTTCACTTTACCGACAAGTCCTAGTCTTACGAACTAGATTGCGTTGTCCTAGCCGCCAACTCAGATAAACAAATAATCTACAATTTGCACAGCGTGTAAGTCCTATATTTAGTATATTTTCTTGAATTAATTTATGTCCATTAACCAAGAAGACCAAGATTCCTCTATTGATATCCAACAATACTGGCTAATATTCAAAAGACGTTGGCCTGTGGCATCAGTTGTCTTTGCTCTTGTCTTCGGAGTCACAGCCCTTGTCACTTACTCAACAAAACCAGTTTATGAGTCAGAAGGGAAATTGGTTTTCACTAAAAAAAGTGGTGCTTCATCACTCACAAGTCTCTCCCAACAAGTGGGAGAACTGGGCGCACTGACAAACCTCAGCAACCCAGTAGATACAGAATCCGAGATCATTCGTTCCTACCCCATTGTTAACAAAACTATTACCACCCTGAAGTTAACTGATGATCAAGGCAAACAGCTTTCCTTAGAAGTTTTTCTCAAAAAATTGAAGCTGAAAACTATCCGAGGTACGGATGTCATGCAGCTTTCTTACAGGAGTACAAATCCCCAGGAAGCAGCCAAGGTGGTAAATTCCATCATGAAATATTACCTAGAGAGTAATGTTCGCACCAATCGTACAGAAGCTAGATCAGCGCGAGAATTTTTATCTAAGCAATTACCAGAGGTTGAGAAACGAGTTACAAAAGCAGAAATGAACCTGCGTAGGTTTAAAGAAAACAATCGAGTAGTCGCTCTGGATGTAGAAGCCAAAACCGGCTTAGAATCTCTAGGAAAATTAGATGAAGCAATTACAAAAAGCCAAGGGGAATTAGCGGCGGTCTTGACTCGTTCTGTAGCCTTACAGAATGAAATGAAATTGGGTACGCAACAGGCCGTTGATCTCAGTAGCTTAAGTCAATCCCCTGGTGTACAACAGGTACTTACAGAATACCAAAAAACACAATCTGAACTAGCAATAGCACGAAGTCTTTACACCAATGACAATCCAAAAGTTGTGGATTTAGTCATGAAAGAGGCATCCCTGAAAAACGTACTCAAACAGCGAGTTACCCAGACAGTTGGTAGTTCCGAATCCCTACCCAAACAGAACTTGCACATAGGAGAACTCAAACAATCACTAACTCAAGACCTTGTCAAATCAGAGGTAGAAAGGTTAGCATTAACAAAACAAGTAGAGGAACTGCAAAGGGTATTTATAGTTAACAGAAGACGTTTGGATAGTTTGCCTCGACTGGAACAACAACAACTACAGCTACAGCGGCAGTTAACCGTAGCACAACTCACTTATCAAGAACTCCTCAAGCAATTCCAGTTCATTGAAGTATTGGAGAATCAGAATGTCGGTAATTCACGGATTATATCTGAGGCTTTAGTTCCTGAGCGTCCCGTTTCTCCCAAAATTCCCCTCAACTTAGCACTAGGCGGATTTTTAGGAATTATTTTGGGTGCAGGAACAGCCTTGGTGTTGGAATCCATGAATCAATGCCTCAAAAATATTGAAGAAGCCAATCGGCTGTTGGGCTTTCCTTTACTGGGAACTATCCCCCAATATATTGAAAAGAATCCTAAGAATCCCCAAGAAGGTCGGCAAGAATTACCTGTGTTGAATAACCCCTATTCACCAGTCAGTACATCCTTTGAAATGCTTCAGACTAACCTGGGATTCACCCTATCTGACAAAGAATTACGGGTAATTTTGCTGACTAGTTCCATACCTGGAGAGGGTAAATCTTTCGTGGTGGCAAATTTAGCCTTAGCAGCCGCCGCCCAGCCAGGAAGACGAGTGCTATTAGTGGATGCCGATATGCGTCGTCCCCGTCAACAAAGCATTTGGGAAATACATAATTTATTGGGACTAAGCAATATCCTAGCTGGTCAGGTGGAGTTAAAAAATGCTGTCCAGGAAGTATCTCCCCAGGTGCATATATTACCAGCAGGAAGAACTCCACCCAGCCCAGTCACACTTTTGGATTCCCAGCGTATGGCTGACTTAATTGAAGAAGCAAGGCATGAATATGATTTTATAATTATTGACACGCCACCCTTAACTGCCGTTACTGATCCCCTGATTGTTAGCAAATACGTAGATGGATTACTGCTGGTTGTCCGACCTGGTGTTGTGGAGTATTCAGCGGTGAAATCTGCGAAGTCATTACTTGAGCAGGCGAAAGTGCTTACTCTAGGAATGGTCGTGAATGGTATTAGTGAGGAAAATGGTTATGGAGGTTATTACAAGTATAAGGATTATTACGGAGAAAAAGTAGTAAATAAGGAGAAGCGATCGCAAGCTAATGTGCGGTAAGGCTTGCCCCTTGCCTGGCTATAAGGACGGTTTTCAATGCTAACCTACTTAGCTGAAAAACAACTTGAATTATCTGTGTTTTAGGAGTTGAGCTTTGATGGTCTTTTGATCTCGGTTCCTCCCTCGCAACCCGCTCATAACTGAGAAGGCCGAAGCAGGGGAAAGCTGTGTCTAATTATGGTGTAACCCTCGAAACAATATCTGAGATCGCCAACTAATACTGATGCAGAAACCCGATATTCTGCCTGCATTGGCAGGAGTAGATTTAAAATTAACTGTTGATCATGTATTTGGCTGGTTGAAAATGGCTTAACTAAGTAATATATTGGATAAGATAAGAATCTTAGAGACTTCCAATAAAAAAATATCCCAAAATTTCTTGTAGTGCAGGCATCTTGCCTGCTAATAATACAAGCAGTTCATCTTTTTTGTGGAGTTCTCTTAGAGGATGTTTGAAAAGGGTAACTTATTTTTTGGTGTTCCCTTAAACGATTTCCACAGTCGGCTACCCCAATCATAAAGATATGACCATCAGTGCCGTAAAAGATATTACAAAAGATATTACATTAGAAAAGTTCTTAATGATGCCCGAGACCAAGCCCGCATTAGAGTTCTTGGCTGGAAATATTATTCAAAAACCTATGCCTAAAGGAAGACACAGTTGTTTACAGTACGAATTATGTAATGGAATTAATCAGATTACAAAAAAGGGGAAGTTAGCTTATGCTTTCCCTGAATTGAGGTGTAGCTTTGGTAATCGTTCAATTGTTCCTGATATAGCAGTTTTTACATGGGAACATATTCCTTTCCTTAGCAGTGGAGAAGTCCCAGATAGATTTGAACAGTCTCCAGATTGGGTAATTGAAATTCTCTCTCCTGAACAGAAATCAAATAAAGTGATTGGCAATATCTTGTATTGTATGGAGCATGGATGTAAATTAGGATGGTTTCTTGATCCTGATGATTTAAGTATTCTAGTATTTTTGTGCGATCGCCAACCAATACTGATGGAAAAAACTGACATTCTGCCTGCATTGGCAGGAATAGAGTTAAAATTAACTGTTGATGATGTATTTGGCTGGTTGAAAATGGCTTAACTAAGCAATATATTGGATAAGATAAGAATCTTAGGGACTTTCAATAAAAAAATATCCCAAAATTTCTTGTAGTGCAGGCATCTTACCTGCTAACAATGCAAGCAGTTCATCTTTTTTGTGGAGTTCCCTTAGATGATGTTTGAAAGGGGTAACTTATTTTTTGGTGTTCCCTTAAACGATTTCCACAGTCGGCTACCCCAATCATAAAGATATGACCATCAGTGCCGTAAAAGATATTACAAAAGATATTACATTAGAAAAGTTCTTAATGATGCCGGAGACCAAGCCCGCATTAGAGTTCTTGGCTGGAGATATTATTCAAAAACCCATGCCTAAAGGAAGACACAGCCGACTACAAGGGAAACTTAGCAGCGAGATTAATTTGGTGAGTGAATCTGAAAAAATTGCCTATGCTTTTCCTGAACTCAGGTGTAGCTTTGGTAGTAGGTCAATTGTTCCTGATATAGCAGTTTTTACATGGGAACATATTCCTTTCCTTAGCAGTGGAGAAGTCCCAGATAGATTTGAACAGTCTCCAGATTGGGTAATTGAGATTCTTTCTCCTGAACAGAAATCAAATAAAGTGATTGGCAATATCTTGTATTGTATGGAGCATGGATGTAAATTAGGATGGTTTCTTGATCCTGATGATTTAAGTATTCTAGTATTTTTATGCGATCGCCAACCAATACTGATGGAAAAAACCGATATTCTGCCTGTATTGGCAGGAATAGAGTTAAAATTAACTGTTGATGATGTATTTGGCTGGTTAAAAATGGCTTAATCAAACAATACCTTAGAGAAGTTATCTCCCCGCCACCAATGTTAAATTAGTCCCTATGGGGATGCCATCGCAGGATACTATGACTGAATCAACATTGTCTAAACTAAGTAACCCACAGATAGATAGTTTATCACCAGATTTTGTTAAGCCGCCGACACAAGACGAATTACTCTACGATGATGGGATTCCCATGGAGACTTACCGCCATAAACTGCAAATGGATTTACTAGTTGATCCTTTGTCATATTGGCTACGCGATCGCGATGCCTTTGTGGGCGGAAATATGTTTGTTTATTTTAGCCCCCATCAATTAAAAAATCACGATTTTCGCGGTCCAGATATGTTTGCCGTGCTAGACGTTCCCAAAGGTGAGCGTAAATGCTGGGTAACTTGGGAAGAGGGTAAAAGTCCAGATGTAGTAGTAGAGTTACTGTCTGCAAGCACCGCGTCGCTGGATAAAACAGAGAAAAAAGAAATTTACCAAAAACGGCTGCGAGTACCAGAGTATTTCTGGTTTGATCCCTTTAATCCCAGTGATTTTGCTGGGTTTAGTATGGGCAGTGATGGTTATGAACCGATAATTCCCGATGACCAAAATAGACTGGTTAGTAAGCAGTTAGGGTTAGCCTTAGTGCAGTGGTCGGGGGTGTTTGGCTATGCCGATACTGTTTGGTGTCGGTGGGCAACTTTGGATGGGGTTCTTTTACCTACGGAGCATGAACTGGCTCAGGAAGCACAACAGCAAGCTCAGGAAGCACAACAGCAAGCTCGAAAGGCACAACAGCAAGCTCAAGAGGCACAACAAAGAGCAGAGGGAGCAGAATTATTACTAGCACAAGAACAACAGAGAATGGAGAAGTTGCTGGCACAATTACGGGCAAAGGGAATAGATCTCAATGAACTCTAGTAGAATCGAAAAAACTATCAAGAATTTCTCTAAAATCACCATTGACAAGATCTAGAATGAAGTAACCCGGCATACAAACCATACTCCCCAAAGAGCAAAATCATGTCTTATAATCAGTACAAAAATATTGCCCAAGTCTTAGGGGATTTTCCTTTAACTTATCAAGAAGAGAATTTCATCCAAGAAAATCCCTTAGAGATTGATGATTACTTTCGTAATCGTTTTGAATTGGTTTTACGGGAAGGAGTTGTATTTAACTCAGAGTATGCTATTTGTGAAGGAGTTATTTTTCCTATTTTAATTGAAATTTGGCAAAAGTATAAAGATAAGTTATTAATATGGAGTCATCAGCCATTAAATTTTGATGAAAGACTATCAGGTATCCCTGATTATATTGTTGCTAAAAGATCGCCTAGAGGCAAAATTGTTTTTGAGTCTCCTTATTTAATATTAGTAGAAGCTAAAAAAGACAACTTTGAGGAAGGTTGGGGACAATGTTTAGCCGAATTAATTGCCGCTCAGAAGATAAATAATCAACCGGAACAATTATTATATGGTATTGTTTCTAATGGTAAAATATGGGAATTTGGACAACTGCGAGAACAGAATTTTATTAAAAATATCCAAGAGTATAGTATATCTAATTTAGATAAATTATTTGCCGGACTTAACTATGTTTTTCGACAAAGTTAGTTATTTATGCCAGGAAATATGCCTAAAATGAAAATTAGCCCATGCTAAGTAAATTAAATTTCAAGAAAAAGTGAACAACAATTTTTTAAAGAATGGATTATATAATGCCGCTGGTGGAATTATCCGAATTGGATTAGCTATCCTGACAATTCCCTTACTAATTCGCCTGATTGGCGTTGAGGAATACGGTTTGTGGACACTTTCTTCCACTGTAATTACAATTGTTGCTTTAGCTGAGGCTGGTCTTGCTACAGCAACTACTGTGTTTGTTTCCCAGGATTTAGGAAAAGAAGATATTAATGAGTTATCGCAAACTTTAACCGTAACTGTTGGGGGTATGCTTATACTGGCTACCATCGCAGCGATCGCTCTTTTCTTTGGTGCTGATGGTATTACTGATCTGTTTCCTAAAGTAGGAACAACAAAACATTCAGTAGTTGTACAAGCGTTACAGATTGGTGGACTCGTTATCTGGGCAAAGTTATTTCAACAAGTTTTAATAGGTATAGAGCAAGCTTACCAGCGTTATAGTTTACTAAATATCTTGAATACGATTCAGAATTTTTTGCTGAGTTTTGGGCTATTTGGGGTAGCCTGGTTTGGTGGTCGGACGGTAGCACTCATGCAGTGGCAAGCTTTGACTACAATAGTAGCATTATTAAGTCATATTTGGGTGGTACTATCTCTAATTCGTGGTGTCAACCTAAAGCCTATTTGGAAAACAGAAAAGGTTATGGCAATTGCTAACTACAGCTTAACTATCTGGTTAATGTCATTAGGGACTGCTGTATTCAGTAGGGGGGATCGGCTGATTGTTGGTTATTTTTTGGGTTCTGAAACCCTGGGAATGTATGCTGGAATTACTGATGCAACATCGGCAATTAATTCATTTTCAGCATTACCTGTTCAGCCTCTTGTTCCAGTTCTGAGTAATTACTCAGCAACCGATGGTATGGGTAATCCAGGGTTTACCCAAAAGATAAAACAGGCTTTGGAAGTGAACGCTCTCTTTGCCCTTGCTTCGGCTGGTTGGTTGTTTATGTTTGCCCCATTAGTTATGAATTTAATGTTTGCAGGTGTAGCTACTGAAAGCACTGTACTAGCTTTTAGGATTGCGACATTAATTTATGGACTTTTTTCACTGAATGCTGTGGGATTTTTCATCCTCCTGAGTATTGCCCCCAAGCTAGTGATGATCATTCAGTTGATCAGTGGGTGCTTTTCATTAACACTGATTGCTATTGGGGCAAGCAAATTCGGTTTTTTAGGTGCTGTGGCAGGTAATATTGGATTTCTTTTAACTTGGCTGATGATTTTCTCAGGACTTAAACTGTTAAAGTTACCTAAATGGTTTTGGCTAAAATCTTTAATATTTCCTTTAATTTGGTTTCTGATATGTACACTAATTGGATTATTAGTTTCTCAACTTGAGTTTATGGTTATTATTTCTACAATCCATGTAATGATCTTAATTGGTTGGTTTATCAATATTTATAAGCAAACAATTATTGTTATGCTAAGTAAAACAAGTTTTTAGTAACTCATCAATAAAATAGAGATAATTGCCCTATCAGTCCATCTTCAAAACAAACATGAACAAAAATATGAGCCAATCATTGATGCCCAAAATACGTTATAATCTTAAGATAGTTTATCATGTTATTTCCGAATTAGGATTTACTCCTCTTAATACAATTTCATTTTTCAGAGGTGTTCCTATTTATATTTCTCAGTTCCTAAAATTTTATTTGGAAAGTCAGAAATCCAATCGAGCTATTGCTATAGGAAATCTATTTCCATGTATGATAGACAGATATGAAGGGGCTGGTCATATCACTAAACATTATTTTCACCAAGACCTATGGGCAGCACGCAAAGTCTATCAAAATAATCCAGAGCATCACATAGATGTTGGCTCAAGAATTGATGGTTTTGTATCCCATCTGCTGACTTTCCGTGATATTGAAATTCTCGATGTTAGACCTATGGCTTCAAATGTTTCTGGCATGACTTTTCGTCAAGCTGATTTGATGCAATCGGAAAGCGTACCAGTCAACATTTGTGATTCTCTTTCTTGTTTGCATGCATTAGAACATTTTGGACTGGGGCGATATGGAGATCCAATTGATCCCGAAGGGCATATTAAAGGTTTAACTTCTTTAACAAAGTTATTAAAACCAGGTGGAACTTTATTGTTATCAGTTCCTATTGGTTTTGAGAGAGTTGAATTTAATGGACATCGTGTATTTTCAGTTGAAACTATTCTCTCCTTAACTAAATCAGATTATGATCTGATTTCTTTTTCTTACATTGATGATAATGATGATTTTTACGAAAATTATGATCCGGCAAAGGTTCCAGCCATAATTTATGGCTGTGGTCTATTTGAGTTTAAGTTTAAAAAGTAGCTTTTATCAACAGAACAGCAAAAGCCAATTTTATTAGAATGAAAATGAGTCATTTAGAAAAAATTACAATAACATCGTCTAAATTAGAAATTAACCTTATTAATATTATTTTTATTTCATGTCTTTTTCCTTTCTTTAAGGTAATACCATATATAACTGCTGAAGTGCAGCCTATAGCTAGTATTTTTGCTGCCATATACATTTGGTTTTTTCCTTTAAAAAGAAAGTATAGATTTATGCATAAAATAGTATTGATATACTGTACAGTTATTTTATTTTATTTTGTGTCCGCCATTTTACAGTCACAATATGAATTAGTGAATTTTCTGGATTCTCTACAGTCTTTAATAATATTAATCTCTCCTCTTCTCATCTTTATTGTACTTCTAGAAAAACTAGAATTGGTCTCTGTTAGACTTTTTAGATTAGCTTATTACGCATGGTTTATAATAAGTTTTTTTCAATTACATCTTTCTGGAATCTTAAATTTTACAGGTATTTCACTTTTGTTGACTATCTTGATACCAAGATTTTCCGCAGAGCAGCTAGTTGACTGGGATAGAGGAGTTGTAGCATTTGCGCCTGAACCTTCATATGGTGCACACGTCATTCTTCTGCTCTTTGCTTTTAGTTTTTTTCTGTATAGAAGAAAATTAATAAAAAATACTGAATTTAGTGTTTTAGCTTTTCTGTTTTTATTTATGGTTTACGCAAATCAATCTATAACTATGGGGGGGATAATATCTGTATTTTTTGTAACCTATACCATATTAGAATTATTTATTGGTACAAATTATTCTAAATGCTGGATGTTCTTGATACTATTATTACTATTGTTTTTGTTTACTTTTATTCTGGCGTTTGCAAATACAAACCTTCAAGAGATTAGGGTATTTGATGCATTATCTGGTGTAATTTCTAAAGGAATTGATAATAACTTTTTCGTTGAATTGGGAACATCATACGGTAGTACTAGAGAAATTGGAGTTAATACAGGCTACTATAATGTTCTGATTACCCATGGTATGGGTTCTGGGTTAGGGGGTTGGGGAACCTATTCTCTTGACTCGCTTGCTTCTAATCCTAATATTCCACCTACTATGGTAAATCTTCAAAATACACTTGGCAATTTTAAGCCTTATGCATATGCATCTCTTGTTGCTTTTGATTTAGGGTTACCAGGATTAATTTCATTATCAAGCATATTTATTGGAATGATATTAGTAAAACTAAATGATTATAAGAAAATTTCTAGTTATTCGCTTAGTTGTCTAGCTACGTTTTTTTTGGGTTTATACTTCAATTCTCCTACGTCTTTACCAATTTACTGGATATTTTTTATACTTTTCATGAAAGATGGAAAAGAATAATAAATATTGTATCCCTGTTCTGTCAGATTGGAAAAATGCAATACATGAAAGGTTTAGGAGGCTTTGATTTTGACATTTTATACAGCAATTTTATTTTTTAATACATAAAAAAGTGCCAAACCTTGATGAAATAAGAATTGCAAAAGATAGATTCGATTATTGTTTTCCGAGAGTGACAGGACATTTGATCACAATGGGAGCGGTAGAACCTAAATTAATAGTTTCTGTCATTTTGCAGAAAAAGGTGAATTATTGCTAATAATTAAGTTAATATTCGACAAATATAATATGTCCCAGCTCTCAATTCTTGTTTGTTCATCAGATAAATACAAATCTTTGTGGACTCTAAACTTTGATTTTCTCGAAAAATATTGGTCTGATTGCCCATATCCAGTCTATTTAGGAACAGACTCTTTGCTTTCTGAAAGGAGTAAAACTCTTGTAAATAGAAAAGGTCAATATCTAAGTTGGTCTTCCTGCTTATTAGAATGGATTAATCAGATTGATACTGAGTACGTCCTGTTAACACTGGATGATTTTATTATCCGCAAAAAAATAAATCAACTGCAAATAGAGAATTGTCTAGAATTTATCATCAGGAAAAATATTGACTCTCTTAGACTTGTCCGTCGTCCAAAACCTTTTTATCCAGAAAATGAAAATAGTTTATTTGGTAGATACGATATGATGATGCCATATCTAGCATCTCTTCAAGCTTCTATATGGAAAAAATCTTCACTTTTATCTTTGATTAAAGAGGGTGAGAGTATATGGGAGTTTGAAAATTCTGGTAGTTCCAGAGCGCGTGAGCAAGGACGACTGAGTTTTTATGGTGTCTATGAAACTGTATTTGATTATGGAGAACACATTATTGATGGTGGTAAATTGTTAAGAACATCAACTTACAATCTTCCTATTGATAAGTATAAATTACGGCTTATGTGAATTAAATGCGGAAACCCTTGTAATACCGTTGATGATTCTGGAATTATCGTTCTAGAGAACTCTGGAAACCCTAATAAAACCACAATATTTTTAACTCACATAAGGCGTAAATTGGATTTTACACCCAACTCATTTCCGTCAGAAATAAATATCTTATTAAAGAGATTGCTGCACTTTTGTATTCACAATACTCCGACTTATTTAAGACTGAAATTGATAAATTTTTTATATTCAAAATACAAAAGTAATACAGTTGAGCAGAAAACTATTTTACTCACTATTGTCTATAATAGTGATTATTCTAAACCCTATCCTGACCTTTAGATATATTTTCCCATTTACACCATTTATATTTGCTTGCTTTGACTTACAGTCTATACGAATCAAAAATTATGTTATATACTTCTCAGGTATTATTACCTTATTGAGTATATGGTTTTCGATGACATATATGTATGACCTCAGCATGGAGATAACTAGTAATGAAGCAATACCTGATTTTCTCCAATGGTTATAAATTTATATAGCAATACTGATTTATTCGTAAGTATAGTGTGCTAGTATGGACAGATATAGCAAAGTCCATAATTCTGCTTTCTGTTAGATTAAAACTATCATTTGTTTAATTGTAATTTAAATGACTATACCTATTTTGGTCGTTTCGTGTGACAAATATCAAGATGTTTGGCATCCCTTCTTTCATTGCTTCTTCAAAAATTGGCCAGACTGTCCATACCCAATTTATTTAGTTTCTAATACTCTCGAATATCCAGATGATCGTGTATCATCTATACTCATTAATCCTGATATTGATTACAGTTCTAACCTCATCAAAGCGCTAAACCAAATTCCACAAGAATGGGTTATTTTTTGGGTTGAGGATCGTCCTCCTGCGATTCCTGTAGATACTGCTCGATTAGTAAAGCTAATTCAGTTAGCTCAATCAAAAAATGCGGGGTACTTGAAGCTGATTCCTTGTAATCCTCCAGCTTTGGTAGATGAAGCAGAAGAAATAGGAGAACTTCCTAAAGGCTCTCGTTACCGCATTTCTATGACAGTTGCTTTATGGAAGAAAGAAACTTTGCTGAAAATTTTGAAAGCTGGTGAAACAGCATGGGATATTGAGAAACGTGGAGGTCTGCAACGGGCTAATGAAATAAATGATAGGTTCTATGCTTTACCTATTGGGTCTTTCTCTAATCCTCCTCTATTAGATATACATCTGATTTCTAAAAGACAACTGATGTGGAGAGGAACCAAACTTTTAAAGAATGAAAATATATTTCATTATTTAGAAGATCGCCCTAAAGCATCCTCCTGGAAAAATATTTACTTTGAGTGCTATGATTTGATTTGGAATTTATACTATCGCATGATTTGGTTTTACAAAAAAATAAAATCCCATGAATAATTTACCCACCATTTCTCTTGCCATTCCCACCTACAACGAATCAGCTAATATAGAACGAGTCATCAAAGGTTTCTTAGCAACAGAATATCAGAATTTAATTGAAGTCATAATCGCTGATGGTGGGAGTAATGACAACACTCAAGAGATAGTAAAAAGATTATCTACACAAGATTCCCGAATTAAACTCATACATAACCCTTTAAAGGTTCAATCTGCTGGACTAAATCTCATATTACAAGAATGTAAGGGAGATATTTTTCTCCGAGCCGATGCTCACTCAGATTACGCACCTGATTATATTGAAAAGTGTGTCGAAGCATTATTGTTATCTCAATCTCTTAATGTGGGTGGAGCGCAACTTTTTGCTGCTAAAACACCTTTTCAAGCGGGAATAGCTCTAAGTTCCAAGAGTATTTTAGGTAGTGGAGGAGCAAAATATAGAGACCCAAATTATAACGGTTATGCAGAAACTGTTTATTTAGGATGTTTTTGGAAGAAGGCTTTGACAGAAGTATCAGGTTATTCAACAGAAGCAACTGCTAATGAAGATGCAGAACTCAACCAAAAACTACTGCAAAAAAACCAAAATGCAATCTACATCAGTTCCAAAATTCGCGTTTGGTACTATCCCAGAAAAACATGGAAATCCCTTTGTATTCAATATTTTAAATACGGTAGAGGACGTTATTTAACTAGCATAAAACATTCTATTAAATCACAAATAAGAGGTATAATACCATTTTTGGTAATATCATCAATAACTTTATTATTAATAATTGATTTATTGTTTCCTCAACTGGGGCTACCGATTGAAATATTCGTTATACTGGGGCTGTTATTGCCATTTTCAGAAAGTCTGCGAGTTACTTTCAAATTAAGAAATAGTTTCGAGTCAGAAATTTGGCGGGGTGAAAAAGATAAAATACCATCATTCCTAAGTCGCTGGTTCTTATGTGGAATCGTCTTATTAACAATGCCGATTGCTCATTCTTTAGGTTATGCCTATCAGCTAATAAAACGTAAAATTCTTGGTTTAAATGGCTGGTAATAATTGTAAATTCCAAAATGGAGATTAACTATGCAAGAACATAAAACAGAGATCGATATATCAAGGATCGAGTGTGAACAAACGGTACTGCAAGAGGTGATTAAGATAATTCAGGATAGTGTGTACTGCAAGGGGGGTAATTTAACTTGTGTGTACACCATAGCTCCTAAGAGGAGAGAATTAGGGAGAAGTGCGGGGAAGAGGCTTTGAACCTTGTTCTTTGTATGATAAAAAAGTCCAGCTTCTAGCCGTTTTGAGTATAAAACAGAAATAATTGGCGATCGCTATAATAAAACTAGACTAATTAACTTGTAACTTATCATGGAAAACATTACCATTCAAGTTGAGCCAGAAATTGCCAAAGCGTACCGAGAAGCAGAACCAGAAAAACAGCAAAAAATCCAAATATTTCTCAACATAATGCTGCAAAAAGCAGTCAGTCAAAAACCACTCTTAGATATCATGGAAGAAGCGAGTCAACAAGCCATTGCTAAGGGAATGACCCCAGAAATTTTAGAATCTATTCTCAAGGATGAAAACTAACCGTATCGTAATTGATACAAATGTAATTGTCAGTGCATTAATCCTCTCTAAATCTACCACAATGCAAGCTCCTAGAGAAGCCAAACAAAACAGAGTAATCTTACAGCAAATTGTCATCAAACCCGGAACAAGAACCCCACCCCCAACCCCCTCCCCGCAAGCGATGAGGGGGCTAAGATGTACCTTATATGATTGGAAATCGCTGTAATTTCTGTGGAGATTTTATCAGAATTAATTGATGTACTCAGTCGTCCAAAATTTGACCGCTATCTATCGAGAGAAATTCGTGAAGACTTTTTAGCCAGTTTAGCCAGAGAAACAGAATTAATCACAATTAATGAAACAATGGAGATTATGCCGGATCATGTCCATCTGTTTTTAAATGTGAAGCCAACCGATGATCCATCTAGCATCATGAGGAAAATCAAGGGGAGAGCATCTCATCATCTTAGGAAAGAATTTCCCGAACTTTTAAAAATACCTACGCTGTGGACACCAAGCTATTTTGTTAGTACCGCTGGGAATATCTGCACAGAAACGGTTAAGAAATATATTGAACAGCAACGCGATTAACGTCAATGTAGGATAAATCCTGCACCTAGCCTTCATCCCTTGTCTAAAGCACAGATGTAGCTTCCTAAGTCAGCTACATCTTCAAGGGTTTTCGGCATTTCCCTTATAATTATCTTCTAAATTTCCGTTCTAGAAAAGCAATAATTTGTGACCATGAGGAAGTAGCAGCAACAGGATCATAACGATAACCGTCATCTCTCATAAAAGTATGTTCGGCTTCATAAGCGAAAAATTGATGATGGATTTTAGCATCTTCCAAAGCATTAATTATCGTATGTCTATCATGTTCAGAAATATGTGGATCTTCAGTTCCAAATATTAACAACATTTCTCCTTTAATTTCTGCGAATCTGTGAATAGTATCTGCCACACCTTTACCTAATTTACCACTAGGAATACCTGTCGGATAACAACAAACAGCCGCTGCAATTTCCCTTTCAAAAGCAGCACGCACAGCTAAATGTCCACCAATACAAAAACCCAAAGTGCCGATTTGATCAGCAATAACTGAACTGTCGTTTTTGAGGAAATCAATTACCGCACGAGTATCAGCATCATATTCAGAAATTAATGTCCGTCGGGCATCATCATTACCGCGCATTCTCCCAAGATCATTAGGTTCAATTACAGAACCTATCGGTTCAATGCGGTGAAAAATTTCCGGTGCTGCGACAACATAACCAAATCCAGCCAAATAATTAACTAACCGAATTATGGCATCACCTAATTGATAAATATCACTGTAAAAAACAATTCCTGGATATTTACCTGCTGGTTTGGGAGATGCCACATAAACCCGCATTAAACTATCATCAACTTTTAACTCAATATTGCGTTTGAGGATTTGCATTTCTCATATTTTAGTAATGTGGTAATTTGTAATTCTGCGGATTTAATAATCATCAGTAAATTTTGATTAAATAATATGTTCAGGCAAAAGGAATATAGGAATTTCTGTTTATTAAAAAAACGTGCAATTATTGTTGAGGTACTTAATATAGCGGTAATCACGCTTGGTGCAATATAATCGAGGGCGCAGGCCCTGCGCCCCTACAGGCTTGACGATTTGCTGACTGTATCTCATTCAAGTGCATACTGCTATAACGGTTAAAAAAACCCACCCTTACTAAGTTTAGGGGTGGGTTATTCGGTTATTTATAAATTATGGATTTGGTAACGTGGCAAATTAGAACATACCCATGCCGCCCATGCCGCCCATACCGCCCATACCGCCCATACCACCCATACCACCCATGCCGCCCATGCCACCCATGCCACCATCAGGGGCCCCAGCGGATTGTTTTTCAGGTTTTTCGGCAATAATGGCTTCGGTGGTTAGAACCATACTGGCAATGGAAGAAGCATTTTGTAAAGCGGAACGAACCACTTTCGCAGGATCAATAATACCAGCAGCTATTAAGTCTTCAAATTCGCCTGTAGCTGCGTTATAACCGATATTCAAATCAGTTTCTCGAACTCTGGCAACAATGACAGAACCTTCGGCCCCAGCGTTCTCTGAGATTTGCCGCAGGGGTGCTTCTAAAGCTTTCTTAACAATATCAGCGCCAATTCTTTCTTCAGGAGTGAGGCTGTTTTTAATAGCATCTACCTTGGTAGATAGATAAATTAAGGTTGCACCACCACCAGGAACAATACCTTCTTCTACTGCGGCTTTGGTGGCGTTGAGTGCGTCTTCAATCCGCAAGGTTCTGTCCTTGAGTTCGGTTTCTGTGGCGGCACCGACTTTAATTACGGCAATCCCACCAGCTAACTTAGCAATGCGTTCTTGGAGTTTTTCGGTATCATAGTCGGAGTCAGTTGCGGCTAACTGTTTACGAATTTGCTCAATCCGAATTTGGATTTCTGGTTTAGCAGCATTACCAGCCACAATGGTGGTATTTTCCTTGTCAATGTGGATTTTTTCCGCAGTTCCCAACATTTCCAAAGTGGCAGTATCTAAGCTTAAGCCAATGTCTTCAGAAATCATTTGTCCATCGGTGAGAATGGCAATGTCTTCTAACATAGCTTTGCGACGTTCGCCAAAACCAGGGGCTTTAATGGCTGCGATCGCTAATACACCACGTGCTTTATTTACAACCAAAGTTGCTAAAGCATCACCGTCTACATCCTCGGCAATAATTAATAAAGGTTGACCAGAACGGGCAACTTTTTCCAAGATGGGAACTAAATCTTGAATGCTGCTGATTTTTTTATCGGTAATCAGGATGCGAGCATTTTCAAACTCTACTGTCATCCGTTCGTTGTTGGTGATGAAGTAGGGAGAAATATAACCTCTATCAATTTGCATTCCTTCTACCACTTCTAGTTCAGTAGTGAAGGATTTAGATTCTTCAACGGTGATCACACCGTCTTTAGTCACTTTCTCCATCGCCCTGGCGATCATTTGTCCAACTTCTGCATCATTACCAGCGGAAACTGTAGCAACTTGAGAAATGGCACTTCCTTCTACAGGTTTAGCGATATTGGCAATTTCCTTGACCAGCGCCTCAACGGTTTTATCAATACCCCGTTTTAAGCTCATGGGATTTGTCCCAGCCGCTACATTCTTTAACCCTTCCTTAATCAAGGCTTGTGCTAGAACTGTGGCAGTGGTAGTCCCATCACCAGCTATATCCTTGGTTTTTGATGCCACTTCTTGAATTAGTCTAGCGCCAGTATTTTCTAGAGGATCTTCTAATTCAATTTCTTTAGCAACAGTGATACCATCGTTAACAATTTGGGGAGTACCAAATTTTTTCTCTAATAGGACGTTACGACCTCTTGGACCTAAGGTGATTTTCACTGCATCTGCCAGGGCGTTAATACCCTTTTCTAAAGCACGCCGTGATTCTTCATTAAATGCAATAATCTTAGTCATGTTTTATTTTCTATTGCTTCCATTAGACAATTTAGCACTCACTGACCAAGAGTGCTAATCCCTTTCTCCAATTTAGATTAACAATCAAAATCCCAAAATTGATTAATACTAACAGTTGATACTTATGTTTGACCATAAAACTAATGATTATATTGGGAGCAGATGAACTTAGCCAACTCCCTTAAATCCCTTGGCATTGCTGACCCTAGCGGCTCCGGCTGGTTAGCTGTAGTATTTACCTTTCTATTAGCTTTGGTTGTCACCTGGCGGTTAATTCCCACAATTCGTAAATTTGCCTTAGAGGTAGGTTGGGCAGATCAACCCAACGCTCGACGATTGAATCAAGAACCTTTACCTAATGCGGGAGGTTTGGCAATCTACGCGGGGGTAATTGCGGCTTTGGTCTTAGCTAGTCTCTTGCGGCCGATTGAACTGCAAGGGGTTTTAGCTCAGGTCTTAACGATTCTCCTCGGTGGTTCAATTTTAGTTCTGGTGGGCTTTATTGATGACCAATTTGGCTTACCTCCGTCTGTGCGGTTATGGGCGCAGGTAACAACAGCACTTTTGTTGGTTGGTAATGGGATTAGCATCCAAGTTGCCTTTGGTACACCCATTGATTCTCTTTTATCTATGGCGTTAACGGTGCTGTGGGTGGTGGGGATCACTAATGCTGTTAACCTCATGGATGGGATGGATGGTTTAGCAGGTGGTATCAGCTTTATTACTGCTATCAGTTTGTTAGGCGTGTCTGCCCAGTTTGATAACCGCGCTGCTGCTACTTTGGTTTTAGCGGCTTTGGGAGGGGCGGCACTGGGCTTTTTACGCCATAATTTTCACCCCTCACACATCATTATGGGTGATGCTGGTGCATACTTTTTTGGTTATGTTTTAGCAGCGACCAGCATTTTAGGCAAACTCCAATTAAATACAATCTATGCCCTAATCCCGACGGTTTTATTTCTGCTGTTGCCAGTTATTGACACTACTCAAGTGTTTGTTCGCCGGCTTATGGCAGGAAAAAACCCTCTGAGTACACCTGGTAAAGACCACATCCATCATCGCTTGTTGGCTTGGGGACTATCCCAACGGAATGCGGCTTTTATTTTGTGGTCAATTACTTTAGGTTGTAATTTGCTGGCAATGAAAGTTCAGGGTATGAGTTTACCAGTAATGCTGGCTACTGCTGCCGGTATTATCTTGCTGTTAGGGTTTGCCCTGGGGCAAAGAATGATCCGTGAATAGGTGACAGGTGACAGGGAACAGGTGACAGGTGACAGGTGACAGGTGACAGGTGACAGGGAACAGGTGACAGGGAAAAGGGAAGAGGGAACAGGAATTTTACAACTGACCACTAACAACTGACAACTGACACATTACATCACCATACCGCCATCAACGTTAAGTACTTGCCCTGTGATGTAGGCGGCGGCGGGATCTGATGCTAAAAAGCGCACCATGCCGGCAATTTCTTCGGGTTTACCAAATCGCCCCAGGGGGATATATTGCAGGATACCATCGGCTTTGATATCGCTGGTCATGTCGGTGGTAATAAAACCAGGGGCAACGGCATTGACGGTGATGCCACGAGAAGAGAGTTCTTTGGCTACTGTTTTGGTAAAGCCAATTACTCCGGCTTTGGCGGCGCTGTAGTTGGCTTGTCCAGGGTTGCCCATTTGTCCAGCGACGGAAGCGATGTTAATAATCCGCCCGGAACGTTGTTTGAGCATAATTTTACTGACGGCTTTTGTACATAGAAATACACCAGTCAAGTTAAGGTCTATGACTGCTTGCCATTCTTCTAATTTCATTCTTAATAGGAGGGTGTCACGGGTAATACCTGCATTGTTGACTAAGACATCCACTCGCTGGAATTTTTCTAAGGTGGTTTTAATGAGTGTATCTACTTGATTTTCTTGAGAAACATCTGCTTGGAGAGCGATCGCTTCTCCTCCTGCTGCTGCAATTTCTGCGACTACTTCATCTGCTGCGGTGCTGAAACTAGCGTAGTTAACAACTACTTTTGCACCTTGGGATGCTAGTTGGATAGCGATCGCTCTACCAATTCCCCGTGATGCACCTGTGACAATTGCCACCTGATCTTTTAATAAACTCATCTGATTTTCCTCAATTTCTGGAAACACCGCGCTAATTATCTATGTCAGCGTAATTCTTCACGGTTGCCCAAATAGTAATTTACGTAATTAATATATTGCCAATTCCCTGAAATATCAATTTATTATCTACAATTATTCGGTTTGCTATATCTGGAAATTGTTGCTGAAGATAGGTTTTCAATAAATTACTATCACCACCAGTCATCACAATCTGACTTTCAGGAAATAACCGCCACCAAGCTTCAATAAAATCCTTTATCCCACTTAATAAAGTGTAAATTACTCCACTTTGAATTGCATCTGATGTATTCATGGCAAAACGTGATGGTAAAGTTGTCATTAACTCGGCTTCTAATAATGGTAATTGTCCGGTTTTTTGCCCCAAACTAGCAAATTGTAACCCTAAACCCGGCAAAATTGACCCACCAACAAAGCATTGATGATTATCTGCACCTGTGAAAGTCAATGCTGTACCCGCATCAATTACTAAAATGGGAAATCCCAATAGTTTTCCTGCACCCCAGACAGCTAAAGCCCTATCAATTCCTAATGTGGGATACATTTCCTGTAATGGTACATCTTCTAAGGTAATAATGTTAAGATGGGGGTAAGTTTGCCACAGTGCGGTTTGACTGGGAACGACAGAAGCAAGAATCAGGGGAATGGGGTAATCTGGGATAATGGGAAGATTGGTAGGTAAAGAAATTGCTGTCAGCCAATTATCTAAGGTGGGATCTTCAGCTAATTGTTGGATAATAGATTCAGGTAAATGAAATGTGTCCCCAGTTGAGTATAAGGTTTTATCTATGAATAATGCCCAATGGAGACGGGAATTACCAACCATAAGGACTATAGAAAGACGCTGTTGGTATTTTGACGGGGAATTATTGCTCACAGTTTTGATGTTCTTAACTTAGCTATAGGTTTTTTAATAAAAATATGTCTTACAGTGATTTTACGTTAGAAACTGTCAAAAAAACATTGAATCTCAATATTTCTACTAGAGAAAATATCTTTCCCGAAGTTGCACCATTACCGATTACTGAATATTTACAAGAAACTTTAGCTTATAATGTGCCTTTTGCTTTAGCTAGTAATACAGAAAAATCTCGTTCAGAGATGATTATTGCACCGATTCTATTAGAACTAACTAAGAAATTCTTTAATCAAATTAGTTTATTTTCTGGAGTAGAATTTAATATTGAACCTAGTCAGGGTTTAAGTGGAAATTGTGATTTTCTCATTAGTCGTTCTTCTGAGTTTTTATTAATTAATACGCCTGTGATTGTAATTGTGGAAGCAAAGAAGGAAAATATTAAAGGGGGTTTGGGTCAATGTATAGCCGAAATGTATGCAGCTACTTTATTTAATCAACGGGAAGGAAATGAAGATACAGAAATTTATGGAGTGGTAACTACAGGAGAAATTTGGAAATTTTTAAAGTTGTCGGGTACAAGAGTGCAGGTTGATTTAGCTGAGTATTTCTTAAATGATGTCAATAAGATTTTGGGAATTTTGGCGAGCGCTGTCCAATGACTTAATATATAGCAGGAGTCATGAGGAAAATTAACTTGGTGTCTGGCTTTAAACTTAGACAGGACTTACGCAAAATATCTCTCAAACCCTCTTTTCTTCGTTCTCTTCGTTCCTATGCCTTCGGCACGCTTCGCGAACGTGGTTCATTATTCCGTAACTTGTGCGTAAGTCCTACTTAGATTCTGTACCTGAATATGCAATCTGTTGTAAAATCCCCCAGTAATTTCCTCTAATATACGTAAATAAGTTTTACTATTCATTAAGTATGGGGTTTCATCTATGAATCATACCCATTGGCATGGGGAATTACCAATTTAATTTTCTTAACTTAGCTATAGGTTTTTTAATAAAAATTAATATTCAACCTGTGCCACAATAGGGGAAAGGCATAAATACTCAATTTATTAAAGAGGGGCGTTATGGTATTGCTTACCGAGAAACTAGAAAAGCGTCTGACTATAAATACTGTAGAGATTAGTGAAGATACTACCGCAATTCGGTCTTTAGATTGGGACCGCGATCGCTTTGATATTGAATTTGGTTTACAAAATGGCACGACATACAACTCTTTTCTGATTCGGGGTGAGAAAATCGCCCTGGTTGATACCTCCCATGAAAAATTTCGCCAACTTTATTTTGATACACTCACGGGTTTAATTAATCCCCAAGATATTGACTATTTAATTGTTAGTCACACTGAACCAGATCACAGCGGGTTAGTAAAAGACTTGTTACAACTCGCGCCTCATATCACTGTAGTTGCGTCAAAAGTGGCAATTCAGTTTTTGGAAGATATGGTACATCAACCATTTAACCGGAAAATTGTTAAAAATGGCGATCGCCTAGATTTAGGAAATGGTCATGAATTTGAATTTGTCATCGCTCCTAATTTACACTGGCCGGATACCATTTTCAGCTTTGACCACAAAACCCAAATTCTCTACACCTGCGACGCTTTTGGGTTACATTACTGCTCAGAAAGTACCTTTGATGACAATTTAGCAGCAATAGAAGCCGATTTTCAATATTACTACGAATGTTTAATGGGACCAAATGCCCGTTCCGTCCTTTCCGCAATGAAGCGCATGGCAGAATTGAAAACAATTCGCATAATTGCCACCGGACACGGACCGCTATTATACCATAATGTTGAGGAATTAACCGGACGTTATCGCAGTTGGAGTCAAGGACAAACCAAAGCCGAAACCCCTGTAGGGATATTTTACGTCTCCGAGTACGGGTTTGGCACGCAAATAGCCCAATCTATCGCTAACGGGATTACAAAAACCGGTGTCGCTGTGGAAATAGTAGACTTAGCCAGTATTCACGAATTACAAGAACTGCGGGAACTGGTAGGACGTTGTACAGGTTTAGTAGTAGGAATGCCTCCAGTATCAGCTAATTCTAACATTCAAGCTGCCCTCAGCACCGTTTTAGGTTCAGCCAAAGAAAAACAAGCCATTGGCATTTTTGAAACCGGTGGAGGAGATGATGAACCTACCTATCCCATATTAAATAAATTCCGGGCTTTAGGCTTAAATGTCGCTTTCCCCGTCATTGAAATTCGGGAAACACCCACAGCTAACACTTATAAAAAGTGTGAAGAAGCGGGGACAGACTTAGGACAATGGGTGACAAGAGACAAAAGTATCAAAGCCATGAAATCTCTCGGTGCTGATTTAGATAAAGCCTTGGGCAGAATTAGCGGCGGTTTATATATTATCACAGCCAAAAAAGACGACGTATCCAGCGCCATGTTAGCTTCCTGGGTCAGTCAAGCCAGTTTCAAACCCTTGGGCTTTTCCATCGCCGTCGCCAAAGACCGAGCCATAGAATCACTGATGCAAGTAGGCGATCGCTTCGTTCTGAATATACTCGAAGAAGGCAACTATCAACCCTTAATGAAACACTTCTTAAAGAGATTTGCCCCCGGTGCAGATCGTTTTCAAGGAGTGAAAACCCAACCGGCGGAAAATGGCGCACCTATACTTACAGATGCCCTAGCATACATAGAATGTGAAGTCATCAGCCGCATGGACTGTGGTGATCATTGGGCAGTATACAGCACAGCCTACGCCGGTAGAGTATCAAATCCCGATGCCATGACAGCAGTACACCACCGCAAAGTAGGAAACCACTATTAAAAAAAGGGAACAGAGAATAGGGAATAGGGGAACTTCCTCGTTACCTTACGAGAGGGGTAAAAGTTTTTCCCAATTACCAATAAATAGGACTTATGCAAAATATCTCTCAAACCCTCATTTCTCCGTGACCTCTGTGCCTCTGTGGTTCGTTATTCCGTGACACTTATGTAAGTCTTAACCAATTACCAATGACCACTAAACCCCGTGATGTACAAATATTGCCCATTGGTACAGATACCATAGTATTGCGATCGCGCAGTTGGGCAAGATTAAGATTTGAAATTGAATATGCTTTAGCCAAGGGAACAACAGCTAATTCTTATCTCATCCAAGGCGATGAAAATGCCCTGCTTGACCCCCCTGGCGAAACTTTTACCGAAATTTATCTCCAAGCCTTACAACAGCGGTTTAATGTCAAAAATCTCGATTATGTGATCCTTGGTCACGTTAACCCTAACCGGGCTGCGACGTTAAAAGCTTTACTGGAAATTGCACCCCAAATTACCTTTGTTTGTTCTAACCCAGGGGCGATAAATTTACGCGCTGCTTTGGAAAATCAGGATTTACAAATTTTGGTCATGCGGGGAGAAGATACCCTAGATTTAGGAAAAGGACATCATTTACAATTTATTCCCACACCTAACCCCCGTTACGCTGACGAACTTTGTACATGGGACCCACAAACAGAAATCTTGTTTGCTGATAAATTATTTGGAGCGCATATTTGCTCAGATCAAGTTTTTGATGAAGGTTGGGAAGTATTTAACGAAGATAGACGCTATTATTTTGACTGTTTAATGGCACCTCACGCTAAACAAGTCGAAACGGCTTTAGAGAAATTAGCAGATTTGCCAGTGCGAATGTATGCTACTGGTCATGGTCCAATAGTCCGCTATGGTTTAATTGATATTACCAAAGGCTATCGGGAATGGACTAAACAGCAAACTTCCGCTGATATGACAGTGGCTTTAATTTATGCTTCTGCCTATGGCAATACTGCAACTTTAGCACAGGCGATCGCTCACGGCATCACCAAAGCCGGTGTCAGTGTCGAATCTATCAACTGCGAATTTACCGAACCCGAAGAAATCAAAGCCGCAATTGCAAAATCCGCCGGTTTCGTCATAGGTTCTCCGACTTTAGGTGGACACGCACCCACACCTGTGCAAACAGCTTTAGGAATTGTCCTCTCTACTGCTGCTAACAATCAATTAGCCGGTGTATTTGGTTCTTTTGGTTGGAGTGGAGAAGCCGTTGATTTAATTGAAAGTAAACTCAAAGACGCGGGATACAGATTTGGTTTTGAGACCATTCGCGTTAAATTCAAACCCAATCAAGTCACATTACAAACCTGCGAAGAAGCGGGAACTGATTTCGCCCAAGCATTGAAACGCGCCGCCAAAAAATCAGTTGTGGCTAGACAACCTGCTACTAATGTGGAACAAGCAGTGGGGCGGATTGTTGGTTCTTTGTGTGTAGTTACAGCCACTCAAGGTGAAGTAAAAACGGGAATGTTAGCCTCTTGGGTGACACAAGCCAGTTTTAATCCGCCTGGTTTAACTATTGCGGTAGCCAAAGAACGGGCTATGGAATCCCTATCCTATACAAATAACAAATTCGTTGTGAATATCTTGGCGGAAGGCAAGGAAATTCGTAAGCAATTTATGAAAATCTACGCCCCTGGACAAGATAGATTTGCTGGTTTGGACACTCAAGAAGCCAATAATGGCGGAATTATTCTCAATGGTGCTTTAGCGTATCTGGAATGTTCTGTTCAGAGCCGGATGGAAGCAGGTGATCATTGGTTAGTGTATGCCACTGTTGATGATGGTAAAGTCTTAAATCAAGATGGTGTCACAGCAGTACATCATCGCAAATCCGCGAGTTATTATTAAACAACATGGTGGGCATTGCCCCACCTAAATAAACAATAAAGATGGTGCCTTACGCTGTCGCTAACACATCCTACTAGAAATTTGCTCAAAATTCATGTTTTTTTTCTGAGTCTAATTTTAATTAGCAATTCATCTTTAATCCGGTTTAAAATTGAAGTTTCATTTAAAGTTGATAGAATTTGACTAACTACTGCTTTGGGTCCATCTGGTCCCCAGGTTGCACCATTGGCTAAATAGGCTTTGGTAACTTGACCGATACTGTATGAAGACACTCCAGCTACTCCTGCTTGGGTTATGGCTATGGATAAATAGGGTCCGATTGTCATGCCGGCGGTTGCTGTTGCAGAGATACCCAGTAGGGTTTTTAAGCTACTTAAACCCAAATTTGCTAATAGTTCACTAGCACCGATACCACCCATACTCAGGGCGATTTTTTGGAGTAATTTGACTGCACCGGTTTCGGTCATGGGGATACCGTAAAGCTTGGACAAACCTAAAATTAAGGAGATATCTATAATTACGGCGCTGAGTATATCCACTACTGTAACAGGATTGAGGGCGATCGCTAATCCTTTAGTAATAACTGCTTTCCAAATTAACTGATTAGCATTTTCTTCTCTAATTATCAGTTTACGTTGTACCAATTGCTGATTAACAGCATCAGCATAAAGCATAGTATTTAAAGCTACTAATGCCTTACCTTCATGGTGCAGAATTTCCAATATCTTCAATTTTAATTCGTCAACCTGTGATTGTCCTTTTTGGAGTTTTATACCTCTAGTACCATCAGGATTTTGTACCGCCATTCTTACCAACGGTGAAGCTGCGGACATGACGATTTCTGCTGGTGAAATTAATTCCCGCACTCTATCATCTCGAATTTTTTCATAAATTGTAATTCTGTCAGTTTCGGGATATTGATCAACTTTATTAAAGACTAAAATAATCGGTTTACCTACTTCTCGTAATTGGGATAATGCTATTTGTTCAATCTTAGTCATATCTCCCGAAATTACAAATAAAATTAAATCTGCTTGCTTGGCAATTTGTTCAGCCAAAGCTGCGCGAGTTTCACCGTCTACTTCATCTAATCCAGGAGTATCAATTAATTCAACTTGGGATTGACCATTGCTGGGTAATGTGGCTTTTAAAGTTCCTAAAGCCGCTTCACTAATACTCCAATTTACAGTTTGTGCATCACGAGTAACACCATGTAGAGGACCTGTAACAAAGACTTCCTGACCAACTAAAGCATTGAGAAGGGAAGATTTACCCCGTCCTACCATCCCAAAAGCAGCAATTTGGACTACCATGCTTTCTAGTTTATCTAGCATGGTTTCTAAATCATGAATTTCTGCTTCTAAGCCTGATTTTTCAACAGGGGAAAGGTCAAGATTGTTAACTAGATTTCGTAGTGCGCTTTTGGCTTGTTTGTAGTTAAGTTCAGCTTGAATATCGTCAAAGGTAAAAATGGCATTATCCAATTCTTCTTCCCAATTGGAGATGGATTCGGGTATAGTGTTCATTTTAGAAAGCGAAAAACAGGGAGTAATTAAAAGTTACACTAGCATAAACCCACATTTCGCACTTCAATAATTCAGTAATTTCTATGTCCGATATTTTATTATTCCTCAGAGGTTGTTTGAAAAGTTTCCGGCGATTAGAAAGATGCCGGAGGCCTCTTTCTAATCGCCATTGCAAGTAATAAATTAGACTTTTCAGACACTTATTTAATTGGGGATTTATCTATAGACATCTCCAGAAATTGGGTTTTCACCTAGACAGGTTAAGGGTTTCAGATTCTTTTTTGGAGATGTCTAATAACTCAAGTTGCTAGTTATCTAAGTAGGTAGACAAAAATAAATAGAACTATGTTAAGTAAGTTAACAGATTCTGAAATTGGCTCGTAGTTAGGGCTTTAGCCCTACTTTCAGGTCTAAAGACCTTACTACAAACCTTTAATTATTTACGTTACTCTACT